>JACQWN010000335.1 GCA_016209245.1 Bacteroidia bacterium | reverse complement strand
AATGGTAATGCTTCAATACAAACCGTTATAGGAACCGGTTTTACCACATACTCAGATAGTGTATCAAAAAGAAACATTCAACCTTTCCATAGCGGGACAGACGTATTAAGGCAAATAAATACGATTAGTTTTAATTATAACGGTAAGGCGCATTTACCGACCGACAAAACCTTTATTGGTGTAATAGCCGAGGATGTAAGAAATTGTGCGCCTTATGCAGTAGATACCTTTTATGCCAAATTAGATACAACCGATACAGAGCCAACCGCCTTACTTGCAGTAAAAAATGAAGCCATAATGTACACTGCTGTAAACTCCATCAAAGAGCTCGACACCCGCATTACCGGTCTCGAGCAAACCGTTCCGCCTGCAAAACCAATTCTAATCTCGCCTGTCAACGGTGCGACAGAGGTGCCGCTTGAGGTTACTTTTACCTGGCATGCTGCAGAAAGAGCTACAAGCTATAGAATTGTTATAACAACATCTCGTACGGCTATTGAGCGACTTGTAAGCGATACTTTCCTCGTTATGACATTTCCTGCTTATTGCACTGCATATCGCTGGTGGGTCGAAGGTATTAACATCGGCGGTACAGGTATAGCATCAGATGAATGGTCTTTTACAACCGCCACACCGGCTATTCCCGATGCACCGGTGCTCATATCTCCTGCCGACAGCGCTTCCGAGCTGCCACTGTCAAATAAATTTACATGGAACGCTTCCGAAATGGCGGATGGGTATCAATTATATATCTCGTCAAGCCCCGATTATTCCCGTATTATTGATAAAATTTCAACAACCGACACTTCTGTTTTTGCCAGTGTTCCCAGTTATAGCACGTTGTACTATTGGTGGTGCGTAGCTTATAACTGCGGAGGCAAAAGTACCGAATCGGATATATGGTCGTTTACAACGCAATTACCACCACCGCCTCCAGCACCGCCTGTATTAGCCCTACCGGCCAATGGCGATACTACAGGCGCCGAAAATGTTATTTTATCATGGTATAAAGCGACAGGCGCAACAGGCTATAAAGTATTTGTATCACTAACACCCGATGATTCAAAATTAATTTATCAAAGTTTTATTAAAGATACTTTCGCTTTGGTAAAAACTGAATTTGATAAAATATATTACTGGTGGGTAGTGGCTTGCAATCCATACGCATGCGGCGAAAAATCGGAAGTATGGCATTTCCTTTAACCGAACCGTTATTAAAAGTTCAGCAACTGCAGGGCGTTTATTTTGAATGGGATACGCTGCAATATCCTGAAATAGAATTTGAACAGGGACGACAAATCGGACTTATTGCCCAGGATGTGCAGTCTGTCGTCCCGGAAGTGGTCGGAATGGATGCGCAGGGCTTCAGTTATATTGATTATAACCGGCTTGTTCCCGTGCTTATTGAAGCAGTTAAAGACCAGCAAACAATTATTAATGGTCAACAATTAACAATTGACAGTTTAACAGTATTAGTAAATAATCTGCACTTGCAAAATTCTGATTCGGTTCAATCCCAAATCGCTTCAATCAATGCCCAGCTTGCCGCTATACAAAGCTGCATTGACAACCTGCCTCCGGGCTTAGGTTGCAGCGGCTCGGACAAAATGAGCGACAGTGGCAATAACACTCCAATAAATGTCACACAGGTCGAGCTGAAGTCGGATGAAATAATTCTTGACCAGAACAATCCAAATCCGTTCAAAGAAACAACTACCATCAATTATTTTATACCCGATTATATAGTTTTTGCTCAAATTATTTTTTCTGATAATACAGGAAAAATAATAAAAACGGTTGATATTAACGAGAGCGGTTACGGACAGTTGAAAGTAAAGGCGGAAAAGCTTATGAGCGGAATATATAATTACAGCATTGTAGTTGATGGAAAAATAGCGGAAACCAAGAAGATGGTGAAAAACTAATTCGTAAAATGATGTTTGAAAATACCAAAAATCATTATGAGAACATTTGGAATACTAATTAGTGTCTGTCCGTAATGTCGTCATTGCGAACAAAGTGAAGCAATCTCTAGTTGATTATCAATAGATTGCTTCGTCGTACCTTCTCGCAATGACGATTGGAGCGGACATTACGGACAGACTCTATTTAATAAGACCTTGCATAATTCCGGCTTTTCTTTTCTTTTTTTTCTTTTTTAGAGAAACTAATTCATCCTCTATTGCTTTTTTTAATTTAATTTTCTCTATAACAGGTAATTGCCTGATAATATTAAATAAATCATTCGCTTGAACATTAATAAGTAACTCCATATTTATTAATTTTAAAATTTTTTGCAAAATTACATAAAATATGATAATCAACGTCTGTTTTCTAAAATTTTAATCGCATTTAAAAAATGAAAATCTAAAAGTTAAAGAAATCGAGTATGTTCGTAAAAGATTTTTTCGGACAGCGTCTGTCTCCGGTGGAAACCTGAATAAGCTTGGTATATTATTATTGCTTTTACTAATACTAACCAAACATTCGTTTATCTATGCGCAGGAAAAAACACAGGTTTTAACATTAGCCGGGTATATGAGCAATATGCAATCCGTCATGTTTCAGGATATCAAAGATTACTGGATAATGGATAATATAATTCATAACCGGCTCAATTTCGACTGGCGGATTAGTAAAGCATTTTCGGCAAGTCTGCAAATGCGCAACCGCATTATATATGGCGACAGGGTCAAATTCGATACTTCTTCTGCTTATGCTGCAATTATTGATTTTGACAGGGGAATCATTGACCTGTCTGAAAACTGGGTCGAAGAAAAATCGGTGCTCATTAATTCAGCAATTGACAGGTTATTGCTGACATTCGAAAAAGGGAAGCTGAATATTATGGCAGGCCGGCAACGAATCAACTGGGGGCAGACTTTTGTCTGGAATCCAAATGATATTTTCAATTCCTATTCTTTTTTGATTTTGACTATGTTGAACGCCCTGGCAGCGATGCTGTAAGATTACAGTATTATACAAGCGCAGTTTCTTCGGCAGAAGCAGTAATAAAAATTGATGAAAATAAAAAGCTGACAGGCGCCTCCTTATCGGCTGATTACATGTTTAAAAATTCAATATTTGTCCAAGCTGAAGCTTTCTACGGACAAATGCCAAAAGAAAAAAAATATACAGCTTTGTTGAATATTACAGCGCTCCGCTATCGGTAAAAAATTTAGCATTTACAGAATATAGCCTGTTCGCCCAGATTAGCTATCCGTTCAATCCTTTACTGAATGGAGCTTTTTCTGCAATGTATTTTCCAAAGCTTAACGGCTATTATAATGGCTTAATGGTTAAATGGCTTAATGGTTAAATGGCTTAATGGTTAAATGGCTTAATGGTTATATTGTTATGACACAAAATTAACAATTTAGCAATATAACAATTTAGCAATATTTCATAACATTTTGTTATACAGATAGATGACTTTTATTATAAACATTACTTTTCAACCCTTAATTCGCATTACTACCTTATCAGCGTAATATTCCCCTTTTTTACAAACGCCTGATTATCCCAACAGGTAGCGTTCAGATAATAGACAAATACCGCCGGGTCGCATTCATGCCCCTGATATGTGCCGTCCCAGCCATCGTTGATATTTGTAGTCATAAACATACATTCGCCCCAGCGGTCGTAAATAGTAAAATACAGCTCATCAATCATGTTGCTGTAAACACAAAGTTTGTCATTCTTGCCATCTCCGTTCGGAGTGAAGGCATTTGGGACATATATATACGGCTCATCGCAGAGTACATCTTTTATATATATAATGATGGAATCCGATTCGGAACAGCCGGAGCTGTCAAGGATTGTAAGATTATATTTTGTGGTTGTAACAGGTGTCACAACAGGGTTCGGTGTATTAGGAAATTCCATTGTGGCTTCCGGACTCCAATCGTAAACTATATAGCCGGTTGTAGCGTGTAAATTAGTGCTTTGACCGGGGAACACAGCGCTGTCTTCTGCGGCAATGTCCAGTGGCGGTTCATAATCGGAGATCCCTACATAAAAATCCTCCATAGCTTTACAATTATGATTATCGGATACAGTTACAGAATAATTACCGCTGCATAATTCGCTGTTTTCCGAACCGTGTGTGCCATCCGACCAGATGTAAGAATAGGGCGGAGTTCCTCCTTCGGACAAAATCTGGATGCTTCCGGTGCAAGTATTAGGACAAAGCGTAGGTGAAATAAGTGAATCGAAAACGAGTGAATCAGGTTCAAGCAGTGTTATAGAATCTCTTTTCAGGCAGTTGTTGGCATCAGTGACCTCAACATAATACATCCCTTCATTCAGATTGCCGGCAATGGTAGTGTTTGAAATGGTCTGACCGGTTATATCTGTCCAGTGATATGAATAATTCTCTGTTCCGCCTGAAGCTGTGACTGAAGCGGAAGTAGTTTCGCCGTGACATGCGATTCCGGGCGATGATGCATTAACGAACAGTGAAGACGGCTGATTTACTGAAAAATATTTTACACGCTGGCAACCTGCATTATCCGCAACGGTTACAGAATAGCTGCCGGCGCATAAATTTTGAACAGGATTATTTGAAATACCATTGCTCCATTGGTATGAATAGGGCGGATTTCCTTCGGTTGGTGTTATTATTGCGATGCCATAGCAATCGCCATAGCACAGGAGCGGGTTCAATAACTGGAGCATGATTGATAAATCGGATGTATCTTGTATCTCTAATGTTTTAAAAGCTGTACATCCGTTATCATCGGTAATGGTAACCGAATATTCGCCGGCACAAAGATCTGTAATCATGTTGGTAGTTTGATTGTTAATCCAAAGAATATTATAAGGCGAAGTACCGCCCGATGGCGTAATTTCAGCATGTCCGGTGCATTGGAAACCGCATAGTGTGGATGTCGTATCTGTGATTTCAGCAAGTAAAAGAGGCGGTTGATTAATGGTTAGATTTATTACATCGGTACAACCGATCTGATCTGTTGCAGTAATAGAATAATTTCCTGTGCATAGTCCTAGCCCGGAGGGGGTGGCCAGCCCGTTATTCCATAGATATGTGTATGGCTCGGTGCCTGAATTTACTATAATGGAGGCGCTTCCGTTACAATCTCCGAAACAGAGGGCATGCTGTAATTCTGCGATAGTAGTCAGGACTTCATCGAGATTTACATGTACGGAAGATGCATCGGTACAACCATGCTGATTAGTCACGGAGACATAATATGTAGTCTGAATCTGCGGAGCGACAACCGGATTTGCAGTATTTGCCCCGGAAATAATATTGCTCTGCGGAGACCATACATACTGAAGAATATCGCCAGGAACAACAGAAGAAGCATGCAGTTGAACAGTGTCGCCTTTGCAAATTACCGTATCGTTTGTTACGGCGACACCTACAGGGTAAATTTCCAGATTGACGCTTTGAACATCAAAAGCATCGCAGGATACTCCATCAGCACGGACATAATATGTAATATTATCAGTGACGGTTACCGTGAAAGTACCGATATTTGGGTCAGGATTCAATTGATTGGTAAATTGCGGGGAGTCGGACCAGATATAGCTTTGTATTTCATCCGGGGAATATGCATTTAAAGTGACGGGTTGCCCTTGGCAAACAGAAGTATCGGGTCCGGCAAACAGTTGTATTTCATCGGGGAGGAATTGAACCGTTTGATATATGCTGTCTTTGCAATTCAAATATGAAACAACGAGGAGGTAAGTTATTTCAGTATTACCAGTTCCTCCTGTAACGGTTGGATTTGGTATGTTTGTAGCAGAGAGACCTGTTGCAGGAGTCCATGTATAAGTAATATCGGAATATGGATATGGTTCGATTCCTATTTGAATAGCATCGTTAGGGCAGGTTTCGGCTTCAGGTAATGTATCGGTAGTGTTTGACAATAGCACAATTTGTTTTACAATAGTATCGCCTATGTTGCAACTAGTGGGATTACTGACGATAAGCGTAACATCATATTGTCCGGGTTGTGTATATGTATGAGTTGGGGAAGCGGCTGTAGATGTGAAAGTATCGCCGAAGTCCCAATAATATTGTGTTGCATTGGCGCTTGTATTTGTAAAATTAATCTGGTAAGGAGGGCAAACAATCTGGGGCATGCTAAAATCGGCGATACATAAGTCTTCCATAAATTTAAAACGGAATACGGCATTGTTGCAAACCCATTCTGAAGTATTATTAGCTCCGCCACTATTAGGAGACCAGACGCCTGGGTTTGGATATGTGGGAAAACCATTACATCCGTATCCACAACTGGCGCATACTGATTGATAGATATTTCCTTTTTTATCGAAGCGGCTTGTTCCGCCATCTACATGGTCATGACCGCTGTAAAAACAACTGTACTCCTGTTCTCCGAAAAAGGTGGCGTAATTTATTCCTGAAGCGTCATCCGCCAGTACCATTATATAGAAATCTTGACCGTCAGTAGTGCTTTGTACAGCATCAGGCGTAACAGTAAGATTTTTTGTTCCATTTATATTGTCCCAAGTATAGTCACCAGTCCCTGCCCATTCGCGCCCCCAGCCTGATAAATAGATTCTGTTGCATATATCAACAGTAAATGCAGTAAGAGAGATATCGGGGGAGCCGTTACCTGAACCAAATTGGGTAGACCAGTATAATTGGTCAAGTTCATTATAAAATTTTGAGATATACTGCCCGGAATTAGCCACATAATAGGAAGCATTATAAACAAGGTTAGTTCCTGCATTTTGTGTCTGTCCGGTGATAAATACATTCCGGTACTGGTCTATCCTTACAAAATATGCCTGATCGTATGAAGAAGAACCGAAATATGTTGAACTGATGAGTTGATTTCCATTTTCAGAAATATGTGCAACAAAACCATCGGTAGTTCCGCCTTGGAAAGTAGCATGAAAAGCGCCCGGAGTTGTTGGGAAGTTATTAGAGGCAGTTCCGCCTGCGACATAGACATTGTCAAGCTCATCTATATCAAGCGAATAAATTGCATCATCCTGCGAGCCGCCTAGATATGAGCTCCAAAGCAGGGAAGTCAGACTTCCATTGAATTTGAAGACAATTCCTTCTTCTTTCCCATTCGATGAAGGCTGGAATGCGCCGGCTGTAACGGGAAAGTTACTTGAAAAAGTGCAAGTCCCGACATAGACATTATTTTTTCCGTTAACAATAATTTCCCCTCTTGCACAATCGGCATAATTAAAATAAAGTGAATCGTTCCCGTGCATCAAAATATTGACATCACTATTTATGTATGACTTGAAATTTAACCCGTCGTTCAACGAACCGCCGATATATGTTGAAGCAAGCATATCATCCCCGTTGGCGGTAAGTCTGCATATATAAATATCAATTCCTTGCGGAAAATATACAACATTGTCGTACGTCAAATTAGTCCCGCCGTTAAAGCTTATATCATAAGCGCCGATAGTAACAGGAAAGTTCGAGGAACCTGTGGTTCCGAAAATAAGAAGTTCATTATTTGGATTAACAACCAGGCTGTGAGGTAATTCACAGCCGGAACCGCCAATATATGTAGCATAGATTCTTTGCGTTCCTGTTTCGTTATATTTAATTATTCCCACATCTAAATTTCCGCCTCCGAAATTTTCCTGAAAAGCGCCCGGCGATACCGGATATCCAACATTAAATACAATACCTCCTGAAAAAACATTACCATATAAATCATAAGTGGCGGTAAAACCCCAATTATCGGCTGTCGAACCGGTATATGTTGAAAATATCAGGACTGGATCAATTACCAATGTTTTGCTATTATCGTACCCACCAGGGAAATCAAAGGTTATGATATTCCCTTCGAGAGAATATTCGCAAACGACCCGTACTTCAAGACTATCAGTCATTTGATAAGCGCATGGTTGTAATTCTACTATTTCATTAACGGAAGTCTTAATTACGATGTTCCCGTCTTTAATCAATATTTTATCAGCTCCGATATATTCCATGGCAATATTCTTGTAATCGCTTCCCGGTTTCAGAATGAAGTCATATTTTAATCCTTTTGGGGGTTTTGTATATACCTTCATATCAATATTGTGATATATATCAGAATAGGTTATTTCTTCATATTTTCTAACATGTGAAGCCCATCTGGTAGGGTCATTGCCTATAAAATAATTTTCATAATCCGGACGAATCTTATCGTGTCGCAATACTACATTATTATTAGAATTCCGGAAATTGACCTTGTAAGAATGGTAGTGGACAATAGAGGAACTATGATTTTCCTGGTAATTATGATGAGCATGGGAATGTTTAACATCTTTTTCTTCAACGAAATTATATGTAAAGCAATTTTTTTCAAGAAATAAAGCTCCTGCAGGTATGTTGACTTTGTACAACACATTTGGATGCCATTGATTTTTGTTTTCAAT
>JACQWN010000334.1 GCA_016209245.1 Bacteroidia bacterium | reverse complement strand
TAAAAAGCGAACAAATAAAGAAATGATCGATCTTATATTTCTCAGGCATGTTAAAAGACAACAAGATATAAACTATTCATATTCAAAATATTTCAGCTAATGTGTCAAAGTAGAAATAATTAATACTTTTTTATTATGAAAAACTACTGTTTTTGTATTAATATCTTGGTTTTACTTCTTATATCCAATGGATATGCCCAGAATGTCGCCATTACCGATGACGACGGTTATATTGCCCATCCATCTGCAATGCTCGATGTGAAATCGTTAACTAAAGGTTTTCTTACACCAAGGTTAACTACGGTTCAACGGACTGTAATAAGTAGTCCTGCAACGGGTCTGCTTGTATTTGATTCCGACCTAAATAGCTATTATTTTTATAATGGCGCCGGCTGGGTCAACCTTACGTATGGAAACCCAAGCAATATATGGAGTTTATCGGGTTCAAACGTTTTTCTTACTAACACATCGCACCATGTCGGAGTCGGGAGTACAGCCCCTGTTGGAAAACTTGAGGTTAAGGGCGATGTCCCTCTGTCAAGCGATGCACCGCTTTTTGAAGTCATCAATAGCGCCGGCGATACTGTCTTTGCCGTCCAATGAATACCTGCGCGTTACACCCGACAGCGCAAGGGTATATATTGAAGAAAATGCTGCTAAAGCAGCCGGAAGCAGGGGCGGCTTTGCTGTTGGCGGATTTAGTCTGACAAAACCACTTACAACCGACTATTTTAATATATCGGGTGAATCGGCTGTTAATGATGCTGTAAACAGTGAACCAAGAATTTTATGGTATCCTCTGAAAGAAGCATTATTAAGTGGTAGAGTTTTAGTTCAAAGCCCCGATAGTATTGGTACTAATTCTTTTGCCTCGGGTTTTGAGTCCAAGTCTATTGGAGACTGGTCGCAGGCATTAGGTTATCATGCAAGAGCTTATGGCGATAATTCAACAGCAATAGGTAATTATGCCAATGCTACGGGTTATAGTTCATTTGCTTTTGGCGATTCGGCAGTGGCAAAAGGTATGGGCGCTTATGCATTTGGTTCTGTAGGTCGTGATACATTAACAGGTTTTTCAACAGGAAATCCTGCCCTGGCAGTAGGTGACCATTCTTTTGCAATAGGTCTTGGAACAAAGGCGGAAAAAATAGGAGCTATTGCTATAGGTAATAATTCGACTGCCAGCGGTAAATATTCAGTTGCCTTTGGGGTAGAGACAACTGCAAGCGGAGATTATTCAACAGCAATGGGGAAAAAAACAACTGCAAGTGGAAATTATTCAACGACAATGGGTTATGAAACAACAGCAAGTGGATATTCTTCAACGACAATGGGTTATGAAACAACGGCAAGTGGGGATAATTCAACAGCAACTGGATATAATTCAACAGCAACTGGATATATTTCAACAGCAATGGTGGTACAACAGCCAGCGGATATAGTTCCACGGCGATGGGATACTTTTCAACAGCAAGCGGGGGTTCTTCCACGGCAATGGGAGTACTTACAATAGCCAGCGGGGGTTCTTCCACGGCAATGGGATATTATACAACAGCCCAACCTTATGCTTCCTTGGCTATTGGGCGTTATAACATAATATCAGGAACATATAATTCATGGGTTGCTACCGATCCTCTTTTTATTATCGGTAATGGTTCAGGTGATGCCGCCAGAAGCAATGCAATGACTGTATTGAAAAACGGTAATGTGGGTATTGGTACAACAACCCCAAACTGTTTATTACATGTAAATGCGGCATCCGGTGATATATTCAGATTACAGGATAATGGCACGACAAGAATGAAAATGATTGACAACGGTAAAATAATGATTGGCGGCAATTCTACTCCTTCAAACACAATTGATGTAGACGGAAATATGAGCATTGGCAGTTATTATGGTTCTTCAGCCCCTTCTAATGGCCTCATTGTTTCAGGCAATGTCGGCATCGGCACTGCCTCTCCAAGCAGCAAATTTGTAGTAGCTAACGGGGAATCCAATTTTTATTCCGGCACATACTCAGACCCGGCTGTCGGCTTTGTTTATGATGCAAAATTCGGCGGGAGTAACAATGGAATCGCTGTTAGAGGTCAGAGCTATTTCGCAGGCAAAGTCGGTATCGGCACTTCCAGCCCCGCCAACAAACTGGATGTAAACGGACTAATCCGCGCACAGGGGGCGGACTGGCCTGCAACCGGTGCCGGGGTCGAAATCGCATATAACGGAACAGGTTATATACAGTCGTTTGACAGAGGTGCTTCATCCTGGAAAGAACTTCGATTAGGAGGTAATGTCACTCCTGTAAACGACAACTTGTTCTCCTGCGGAACTTCAGCCTACAAATGGACCGCTGTCTGGGCTGTTGATGGTACGATAAATACTTCTGACCTTAGACTAAAAAAGGATATTCAAAAACTTGATTATGGCCTCAGTGAAGTTTTAAAGCTCGAACCTGTCTCATTCTATTGGAAACAAAACGACAGAGGACGCAAAATAGGTCTTATTGCACAGGAGGTTCAAAATGTAATCGCCGAAGTTGTTGTAGTCGGCGAAGATCCACAAAAAACACTCGGATTAAACTATGCCGAGCTTGTTCCGGTTTTGATTAAAGCAATACAGGAGATATCGGCAGAAATGGAAGAAACAAAGACAGAAAACAAAAAAGAAATCGAACAACTTAAAACAAAAATAGAAACGCTAAACGCATTATTACAGTCATCGGCAAAAACAAAGTAAAACCGGTAAAGAGGACGGTGGTCCGAGTGCATAGAAGTAAGCCGGGCAATTTATTTAATCCACCTACCCCTGTTTCACCTCAACCCTTTTCCCGTCGAAGGCGATTCCTAATTTGAGGATATCTTTTATTCCTTTGGCAATTAAGGTTTTTTCGTATTGTCTTTCTTCTATCTGGTCTATTGCAGCTTGCACGGCTTCTAGTATTGTTTCTTTATGATAAGTGTCAATTGTTTTTAGTTCTATTATAATACCTGTCTTATTTTTATCATGCGGTATTATCATAATATCATACCTGCCGTAACCAGCTTCACGGTCAGATATTATTTCATTCTTGTCCTGCAGATTTACAAATAATCCTAAAAGAAACGCCTGATAAACCTTTTCAGGTTCTTTCTTCCCAAAACCATGATAACTAAAGATATTGAGCATGAAGTCCTGTAAAATACGCTCAAAAACAATGATATTTTTATTCAATAATGCCCGAAGTAATTCCTCGACCTTCTGGCTGCCGATACTATCGGAAAGCCAATTTTTAACTATATTTTCAAACAGAAACTGCACTTCTAGATTCGGAATCGAAATTTCAAAAGTGATATTTTTTCCTTCCTGTTGTCTGTTAAACGCCTTTAAATATCCGCTGAATAAAAGAAAACTCCACACCGCTTCTTCCGAATGTTCCAAATCCCTGAATACCGTATGTGTTTCAACAGCTTTTCTGAGTACATTGCCCGACATCAATTGCTGCAATTCCTGTTTAAGTTTCGCACTGCCTTTTATTATTAAGTCCTTTACAATATCATTCGAACTCGTATTTACCCAATAGGGCTGGAAACCTTTATTATTACAATCAACATAATTCAGTATTGACCATGGATTATAAATAACTTCAGTACCAAAAATATAACCATTATACCATTCTTTTACATCTGATAAATGTGTCTCTAATTTATAATCGCTTAATATTTTCTCAACTTCATTATTTGTAAGTCCGAACTTATCGCAGAACTTATCATCTAAAACAGTAACCGTAATGATATTATTCAATCCTGAAAAAATGCTTTCTTTAGCTACCCGTAAAATTCCTGTCAATACAGCCTTTTCAATATGCACATTATCTTTTAATCCGGCGCCAAGAAAATTACGCATGAAATTTATCATTTCGTTATAATAACCGTTTACATAAGCAGCGTGTATTGGCGTATCATACTCGTCAATAAGCAATATTACTTTCCGTTTATAATGTTTATCAAATAAATCGGTAATTTTTTGGAGAATGTGCTCATAGTCAACCTGATGAGCGGTCTTATCTAATATTTTTCCGATAAATACCTTATCTTCTTTTTCTATAGCATTACTTTTCAATAAATATTTATGTTCTTTACAAAAATCAATAATTACGTTTTGAAGTTTAAAATATGCGCTTTCCCAGTCCGTGTTTTTTATATCTTTGAATGTCAGAAATATTACAGGATATTGTCCTTGTTTCTCCGTATACTCTTTACCAGCCTGCCAGATTGCCTGGTCTTTGAATAAGTATTGTGCACGTTTTTCTGTTTTTTCAAAGAAATATCTCAGCGTACTCAGGTTAAGCGTTTTTCCAAACCTGCGTGGTCGTGTAATCAGTACGATTTCTTCGCCAGCATCAAGTATTTCTTTTATTATCAACGTCTTATCCAAATAATAAAAATCGCCTTCGATTATTTTTTTATAATCCGATATTCCAAGTGGTAGTTTTCTTTTCATAAAAAGTGAGATTGTCGCCTACGGTACAAATATATCAAATCCTGCCGAAACCGCAAAAAAAGATTCCTTTGACAAATATAATAGTTATTATTAAAATTCAATTTTTTTGAAATGCAACTTTTTTTATTAATTTTCCCTCTTTATTTAATTACTGACGGAGTGACTCCGAGTCAGTGCCACACTCTTGATTTATTGAGTTGATCATCGCAATGATTGCTCATTACAAACGGTGTGATTCCAAGTCACCTCGTCAGTAGCAGATTTAATAATCTGATTAATTATAACTATTTATGAAAACGCTGACAATTATTATGATTGCAGCTTGTTTAACTGCAAGTTTTAAATTTATTAACGCACAAAACATCGCCATCACCGACGACGACGGCTACACAGCACACCCGTCAGCAATGCTCGATGTAAAATCGTTAACTAAAGGTTTTCTTACACCAAGGTTAACTACAGTTCAGCAGACTGCAATAAGTAGCCCTGCAACAGGTCTGCTTGTATTTGATTCCGACCTGAATAGCTATTATTTTTATAATGGCACCGGCTGGGTCAATATTACGTACGGGAATGCTAGTAATATCTGGAGTTTATCAGGTTCAAACGTTTTTCTTACTAACACATCACACCATGTCGTGGTCGGGACTACCG
>JACQWN010000060.1 GCA_016209245.1 Bacteroidia bacterium | reverse complement strand
GCGGAAGTGGCAGTATTTGTAAATTGTTCATATACGCCAGATGTACCATTAAGGTGAAATAAGTTTTTTGGCGATGAAGTTCCAACCCCAAGCCGATTGTTCGTATTATCCCAAATAAATTTCGCATTGCCGCCAAAACTATTATTATCTAAGTTAAACTGAACTGAACCTAGAGGAGGAGCAGGGGTTGTACTTCCACCCGCCGGGTCATTTACAAGTATTACATCGCCGGTAGTAGGATTGATGCTTAATGCCTTGCCATTTGGATTTTGTGGTGTGGAGTTTGCAAGGCTGGTAAGCCGCAGACCGCTGTTGCCGGTGGTTCCGTCCACTACTTCCAGTCGTTTTTGCGGAGTAGTGGTGCCAATGCCCACTTTAGCGGTAACAGTTGCTGCGTTCACGCCATTGATGCTGCCCAGTATAAGTGAGTTATCTTGCGTTACTAACGTATTGGATCCAATGGCTGTAGCATTGGTTAAATTTGAAAAACCTTGAGAATTGTAACCTAAATAAGTATTTTTAGTACCTGTATCATTCATGTAACCAGAATAACATCCTATAAAGGTATTGTAAGATCCTTCGGAATTATTATAACCAGACTCAAAGCCCAAAAATGAATTATACATACCAGTTGAAAGTAAATATGCAGATAAATCACCAAAAAGTGAATTGTAATCACCTGTGAAATTATAAACACCTGAACCTCTGCCGACAAAAATGTTATTAGTACCGAGAGGTTCTTGTAAAACTATCGCCCCGTTTATTCTGTATCCTTCATTTAAAACACTAGTATTAATATTGATATTTTTCACTACATCCAATTGGTAATTTGGCCCTGTGGTGCCGACGCCGACCTGGATATTGGAAAAAGTTGGTGAACCGCCTAAATTTATTACTCCATTGTTTGATGTGATTTGATCGGTAGCGCTTAGTGGCCCACCACCGAAAGACATAGAATTTTGGCCAATATGCAAAACACCAAAAATATGCGCCTCGCCAGTAACTGTTAAACTATCCGATTGCAAATTCCCTGAAACATTTTGCAAATCTGCATTGATTGTCCGCGTATGTATACTGTCTACCGTTAGAGTATTTTTTACATTTAAACTATCTACTGTAAGACTTCCTTTCACTCTTGCAGAGTTATTCATTTTAACAAAACGGTTCGTTTTAACACTATCAGAACCTTCGCCTTGCCAAAGAGCATTATTTTGCGAATTTGAAATAGACTGTGCAATGGAATTTATGCATATAGCTACCATTACGAGTGTAAAAAAATTTTTCATATTTTTTTGATTTTAATTGGTTAATAAAATTTTTAATTAATAATTAGAACTTTATTTAAAATTGTTTGTGAACTTTTCATTGATATTATGTAGCTCCCTTTAGGTATATTTACAAACGAAATTTCGTTATCCACGTTTGTGATAATTTTTTCTCTAATTCTGTAGCCTAAAAGATTAACAATACAAACATCAATTTTATTAATATTTATAGGTAAGTCAATAAATACACTTTTATTCGCAGGGTTAGGATAAATTTTTACGTCCTCTTTGCTTAAAAAAACTTTATTAATTATATCTGGAAAAGTGCAAGATAAAGAATCAGTTGAAACGCAAACCATATCTATAAAATAATAAGCAATACAAAATGTTTGACCATTATATACAATTGTATCAGTGTTTGAATCGCTATAAAAACCGCCAAGAATAATATATTTATAAGCGCTATCAGAAATAAATGAACCTGAAATATTAGCCCAATTTAAAGTATCAGTGATAATTTGATATGTAATAATTTGAGGAGTACTATAAAAAGGAAGAGGATTGGTTTCCGAATAAGGAATAGTAGAAAAAAGTGCACCTATATTATTTGTTGCACATTCCAAACTATTTGGCATATTTAATTTAAATGATACAAAATATTTTTGACCAATAATTAAATCAGTTGTTAATTTTGTACCAATATATTCTCTATAATTAGGGGCTCCGGTAGGTCCCGAAATATGAGTATAAAAACCACAAAAAGCATTGCCATCAAAAGCATTTTGAAAACCACCTGAAGTATGGGGAACATTCATAACTTGCGAACAGGCATTCCAATAATCGGGAGTATTCCCAAAAGAACTCCAACCAGATGCTCTACTTACTTCATGTTTTTTTCATAAAGGCAATGTTACGAAAAATTATTAAAACCAACAAAAATATTACTGGTACCTGGATTTTGTAAAACAACAACCCCGCCTATTCTGTAGCCATGATTTTCTGCAGAAGGCGTTACATTAATATCATCATTCACATCCAGCGTATAGCCGGGCTCAGTAGTGCCGACGCCGAGTTTGATGTTGGAGTATGGGCTACCGGTATAGCCAAAACTAATAGCTCCAGAGGTAGAATTAATCTGATTTGGTAGTCCAGTTGTAGCAGTGCTTGCATCTATAACAAGCGTGCCATTTCCAATTTTAACAATCCTTTCTGTAAAAACAGTGTCTTGACCAATGGGCTTCCATAGTGCATTGCCATTATTTATATTCACTGAACTATTGCTATTATTGATTTGTCCGTGAACAATGCCTGAAGAAATTGCAACCAATATGGCAGCTATTATCAGGTCTTTTTTTGGTGTTAATTTTGTGTACTTCATATTAATTAAAATTTAATTATTAAAAAATTGTTTAGTTATCGAAAATTTATCTGTTTTAATATATATAAAAAAAATTCCTTTTGATAAATTATCTATATCAAGATTTATAGAATTG
>JACQWN010000333.1 GCA_016209245.1 Bacteroidia bacterium | reverse complement strand
TTCTGAAATGCCTGATTTTTCATCAATGCAGTATAAACCAGTGATATACATGCAAAACAATAATTTTACCTTCGAAGACATCGAACCGAATATTAACCTCGATACGATTTTCTACATTCCGCAAGACAGCGTCCTTTCAGCAGATACCCTTACAGCAGTTGTTGACAGCCCCTTTGTTATAAGTAGCAAGATAGGCGGCACAGTAAACCACTACCAATGGTACAAAAACGGCGATTCCATTGCCGGCGCTACCGACAGCATTTTATATTTTCCTACGGTTGCATGGAGTGATTCGGGCTTTTACACCTGCCGGATAACGAATGATATTGTTACAGACCTTACGCTGTGGCGGCATACGGTGACACTTTGGGTTACGGATACGCTGACGGGGGTAAGACCCAAGCCACAAGACCAAAGTCCCAAGTCCCAAGATTTAAGCCCCAAGTTTCAAATTCCAATATGGCCAAATCCTGCCAAGCGCGGCGAAACAATCACCATAACTTGTCAGTCATATAATAGCGCCGGAGCGGAAGCAACAGTTTATAATATATTATGTACAAAGGTTTACAAAACCACTGCGCCAGCCGGAAAAGGGAAAATTACAATTAACACTGATAATTTACAGGCAGGGGTTTATACCGTTGTTTTGAAGATGGCAGATAAGACCGGGTATGGGAAGGTGGTGGTGTATTAAATGTCTGAATAAATGTCTGTTCCGTGCTAGCAAGAAGTGGCAAAAAGAGAGGTTTGCGGAATGTAACCGGAATGTAGAGATATCCAATTTGGGCGTCTCTACATTCCGGTCTGCATTCCGCAAACCTCTCTCACACATTAATTAACTAACCCAATCAATCAACTTTATCGTGCAAAAAAGAATTATTTTCCTTTAACTGTATCGTCTTATTAGAATCTTTGGAAAGAGAATACTTTGATACTTCAGATACTTCGGAGTGTTTTATATCTTCTATTTCAACATTTAACCTTTTGAATGCCGGGACAGTTTCAATTTCATTTAAATCGCGGCTGGAATTAATGCTGCTCATTTCTCTCAACCTGTCATAGTTTCGTTTCAGCTGTTCTTTCCTTTCGTGCGATTTTTCATCTGATTTTTCCTGGTCTTTGGCCAGAGTAACCTTTTCGAATAAAGAGTCGTCGGTTGTGGAATAATTTTTACCGGTATTTAATGTTTGTGCCGGTTTAATATCATTTTCAATAATAAGCTCATGAAATGTTTTATTTTGATTATCCACGATTCTGTCTTTTTCTTTCTTCGAGGCGGTAAGCAATTCGAGGATATTTTCTTTGCCGAAGCCGGTAGCGATGATTGTAACATTAATTCTGGAACCTATGCTATCATCTATACAATGCCCCCATATAATATCTGCATTTCGCCCTGCGGCTTCCTGGACATAATCGGTAATCTGGCCAATTTCGTCCATAGTAATTTCATTGTTACCGGATGTAAGATTCAGCAAGATATTTCTTGTACCGCGGATATCACTGTTATTTAAAAGCGGGGAAGTAAGTGCCTCTTTAATAGCTTTAAGGGCGCGACCTTCGCCTTCGGCACCGGCTGAACCCATAATGGCAATACCGCTGTTAGTCATAACTGTCTTTACATCGGCAAAATCAACATTTAATATTCCGGGTACAGTTATTATTTCCGCTATACCTTTTGCGGCAATAGTCAAAACATTATCTGCCTTTGCAAAAGCTTCGGTGAAGGTTAAATTTCCATACATTTCACGAAGCTTTTCGTTATTAATAACGAGAAGTGAATCAACATAGTCTTTAAGCTCGTTAATTCCGTCAATTGCCTGCTGAATCCGGCGGTCACCTTCAAAATGAAAAGGAATGGTGACTATTCCGACAGTAAGAATGCCCATTTCTTTTGCCGCTTTGGCAATAATTGGCGCCGCTCCTGTTCCTGTGCCTCCACCCATACCTGCAGTAATAAATACCATATTGGTATTATTTGAAAATACTTTTATTATTTCCTCAAGACTTTCAATCGCCGCCTGTTTACCGACTTCCGGTTTATTACCAGCACCCCTTCCTTCTGTAAGCGATGCTCCTAATTGTATTTTCACCGGTACCTGACTCTTGGCAAGTGCTTGCAAATCGGTGTTACATACAACAAAATTTACATCTTTTATACCTTGCCGGTACATGTGATTAACGGCATTACTGCCTCCGCCTCCCACACCTATTACTTTTATAATTGAAACAGGGTCGGCCGGCATATCAAAAGTCATTAATTCTTCTCTCATAGTTTTCAGATTTTAAAGGTTAATACTATATTATAGCTTTGTATCTTTTTCTTCAAAGAAATCCCCGAATTTTTTTAATAAATCATTAAAGGGCATTTTTGTTTTTTTCTTTTCTTCTGTATCGGATGGCTTGTTTGGTTCCTTTTCCGATGAATTATCAATCGGCTCTGTAACACTATCATCATCTTTTTTCTCTTCAAGTCCTTTCAGAAGCAATCCAATACCTGTAGCATACTGCGGGTGATTAATCTCTTGAATTACATTACTTTTTAAATATTCATTGGAGTACCCAATCCTGACATCGAGTCCGGTCTTAAAAGCTACCAATTGAGGCAAATGCTTTAACAAGGCACCTCCGCCCGTAAGGACAATACCTGCACCAAGTTTCTCGGCAAACCCCGAAGCATCAATCTCAAATTGAACAGCACCTATAATTTCTTCCATTCTTATCTGTATAATATATGCCAGATTTTTGAAAGATACTTCCCTGTGCGGTCTGCCGCTAATACCCGGAATAGTCACAACATCATCGTCGTTGGCGACTTCCGCCAGAGCCGAGCCAAACTGAATTTTTAACGCTTCCGCCTGTTTTTCGGTTATCGAACATCCCTCCTTTATATCATATGTAATTACATTTCCGCCAAAAGGAATGACTGCCGTATGCCGGATAATACCATCAAAATATACTGCTATATCTGTTGTACCGCCTCCTATATCCACCAGTGTCACACCTACTTCTTTTTCATCATCGGTAAGAACAGCATGAGCTGAAGCCAAAGGTTCCAATATAAAATCATTTATATTCAATCCCACACGGCTAATGCATTTCTTAATATTATTAACCGAAGCCGTGTTGCCTATTACTATATGAAAATTGCCCTCTAATCTCTTTCCGAACATACCAACCGGATTCTTGACACCTACCTCATTATCCACAATAAAGCTTTGAGGTAAAACATGTATTATCTCTTCACCAGCTTCAATAGGAATCTTGAACATATCCTTTATCAGAGATTCAATATCTTGCCGTGTGATTTCAACATCATAAGCATCACGATTAACATAACCCCTGTTCCTGATACTCTTTATATGTTGTCCGGCTATCCCGACAAATATATCAGTGATTTTGACTCCGGCCATTTCTTCTGACCGTTTCACCGCCGCCTGGATAGCATTTACGGTCTCTTCAATATTAAGAACCACACCTCGTTTTACGCCCGTTGATAATGCTTTTCCTAAACCGATTATCTCGAGCTTCTCTTCTCCAGTCTTTCTGCCGATAATTGCAACTATTTTAGTCGTCCCTATGTCAACGGCGGCTACATAATTAATCTTCTTATTCATAGTATTAAATTGTATTTATTAGTTACTATTTAGGTCATCATTTTTTATCATAGATTATTTCACCGAAGTACGAATTTGTTACGAACATTTCGACAAGCTCAATGCAACGCTTACGAATTACGAATCTGCCAACCAGCGAATCACTTCGTAATTCGTAAATTCGTATTTTTTTTCGTACTTCGATGGGATAATAACGTCCATACCTAAATAGTTACATTTATTATACAGTAAAAAATATGATTTAATATTTTCAATTTTTAATTTTTTGTACATACTATCTGATCCTGATATTTCAGATTTATTGTCTTATATGTATCCCAGCCGACTTTGTTCAAACCGCGCTTATATAATAGCATCAGGTTTGCTAATTTATTTTCAAAATTCTCGCTTGTCCCAAGTAGAATTATCTGCTTACCGATTTTTGAAATTATTTCAATTTCATAATTTTCATTGATATAAATCTGCTCTATCATTGCCTTCCAGAATTTATTATCATATATATATTTTGCCAGATAATAAATATCATCAAGCAAATATTGGTTCTTGATGTCGCGCAGCTGAGCAACATTTTTTCCAGACATTTTGGCAAATGGCTCATTAATATAGCCATTAACAACCAATACATGTGCAGTGTATTTTTTTGACAAATCCATTATAAGACCATCCTCATCAATATAATATCCCCCGCCAAACCTGTGAAATACCCTCACAACAGGATTTCGCTGCTCGATTTCAATCCGGAGAACACCATATGATGCAATATATACTTCGGCTTTCTTTATTGAAGGATGTTTTTTTAACAATTGTTCCAATCTGTCAAGATTAATGCTTTCGACAGGCCGGTTTACAATTTGAATACCATGTTCGGAAAAAATATTCAAAATATCCTGCTTCTCGACAAACCGATGCTTGGTTTTATCCGCAATTATTATATCAACACTGTTATACAATGTTCTCTCCCGTTCACCGGAAATAAGACTTAATGCGACTATCAGGTAACCGGTCGCAAATATCCAGTAAAGTATGTTTTTTATTTTTCTCATCTTATAATTAATAATAGTTCGATAAATTTTTATAAATAATTGTTAATCTGAACTCTCCAAGAGTTGAATGCTCTATTAATTTTCATTCGGAATAAGATGATATTCAGAATGTTGTATTTTATTAACATGCAACTCTTGGAGAGTTTACAGAAGTATTGAATTAATATAAGCACTAATTAAAAATTTTTTAATAGGTTCAATAAGTTGATCAATATCACCAGCGCCGAGAGTTAATAAAACCTCGATTTTTTTATCGTTTAATACTTTAATTAAATTATTCTTTGAACATATAAGCTTATTTTTAAGCCGGACTTTATCAAATATTAATTTGGAATCTACTCCCTTTATTGTTTTTTCCCTTGCAGGGTAAATTTCCATTAAAATCAATTCATCAAGCAATTCGAGACTATTTGCAAATTCATCAGAGAGATCGCGGGTTCTGGTATATAAATGAGGTTGGAATATTCCTGTAATTTTTTTGTCGGGATATACTTCCCTGACTGCCTTTATACATGCATTCAGCTCTTCAGGATGATGAGCATAATCATCAATATATATTAAATCAGGAGATTTAATGATATATTCAAATCGCCGCTGCGTACCTGCGAATGTTTCAACCCCTTTTCTTATTTCTTCGGGTTTTGCCCCGCATAACAATGCCGCAGCTATTGCCGCAACGGCATTTTTAATATTGAAACGTCCGGAAATTTTAAGTTTTAAATTTTTAAGCTCAATTTCATTGCTGACAAAGTCAAAAGAATATTTGCCATTTGTTATTTCAATATTTGTTGCATAAAAATCAGTCGCTGTATCAATAGAATAATGAAATACATCTGTTTTATCCGATAATCCGACATTTTTTATTTCAGCGTTATAAATGAGCTTTCCATCTCTTTTTACCTGGCCGGTAAAGCGAATAAAGGCATTTTCCAGCTCATGAATATTTCCATAAATATCAAGATGGTCGGGATCAATAGCTGTAACTATCCCAATATAAGGTTCTAATTGTAAGAACGACCTATCATATTCATCAGCTTCGATAACCATTAAATCACTATTTTCAGTCGGCAAAAAATTACTGCCGTAATTCAAAGAAATTCCACCTAAAAATGCAGTGCAACTAATATTTGAAATTTGCAGAATGTGTGCTATTAATGTTGATACAGTAGTTTTACCATGTGTACCGCTCACTGCAATTACTCTATAATCCCTGCTAATCATTCCAAGAGCTTCAGAGCGTTTCATTATGTTAAACGAATTTTCTTTAAAATATTTTAATTCCTTGTGTGTATCAGGGATTGCAGGTGTATATATAATTAATGTATCATTTTTATTTCTGTATGCTTCCGGAATAAATCTTTCATGAGCGGAAAAATGTATATCAATACCTTCTTTTACTAAAGTATCGGTGAGCAGCGTGGACAAACGGTCATAGCCGGCAACTTTCTTACCTTTTAAAATAAAATATCTGGCAAGAGCGCTCATTCCTATTCCGCCGATTCCAAGCATATAAATATTATGTATATTATCAAGAATCATCATTTTAAAACAGTTAATTTATTGCAATTATCCCACCGAAGTACGAACAAAATACGAACATACGAAGTACGAATTCGTAGTTCGTAACTTCGTACCAAATTCGTACTTCGATGGAATAATGAAAGCGGTAATTTATCCCATTCGCAGTATAACAATTTAACAATTTAACAATTTAGCACTAGTGATAATATTTCATTAGCAATAATGTCAGCCGAGTTTATAACTGCAAGTTTTCCGATATTTTGCCTGAATATTTCTGTTCTGTTTTTATCCTTAATAAGTTTGATTAGCTCCTCTATAAGATTTTGCTTTGCTTCATTATCAGGAATTAACATAGCGGCATTCGCCTGAATAAGAGCCATGGCATTTTTGGCCTGATGGTCTTCTGCTACATTGGGAGAAGGGACGAGTATTGCAGGTCGTCTTACCGTACATAATTCAGAAATAGTAATCGCCCCTGCCCTTGCAATTACAATATCAGCTACCGAATAAGCATAATCCATTCTTGCAATAAAATCATACACTTTAATATCTCTGGTATTATATTTAACGGCTTCTTCATTTGCAGTATCAAAAAAATCTTTGCCTGTCTGCCAGATAACCTGTATTTTATTATGAATAAGCATATCTAATCCCTCATGTATGCTTTCATTAATGGTTTTGGCGCCAAGACTGCCTCCAATTACAAGCAGAATTTTTTTATTTTCCGACAAGGAAAAATATTTTAAGCCATCATTTTTTTTATTCTCAATATTTTCTAAATCCTGGCGTATAGGATTTCCTGTCAGTATAATTTTTTCTTTTTCAAAAAACCGCTCCATCCCATCATAAGCTACGCAGATTTTCCTAGCTCTGCTTGCCAGTAATTTATTTGTCACCCCAGGATATGAATTTTGCTCCTGGATTAAGCAAGGAATATTTTTAAATGCTGCAACACGCAACAGGGGCCCACTGGCATAACCGCCAACACCAACAGCTACATCGGGCTTAAATTTGCTTAATATTTTATAAGATTTAATTAAGCACACAAAAAGCTTAAATATTAAAAAAATATTTTTCAAAGAAAGTTTTCGTTGATAACCGCTTATTGGAAGCCCTATAATCTGATAACCGGCAGCAGGAATTTTTTCCATTTCCATCCTGTTTTTAGCGCCGACGAATAAAATCTCCGTTTCCGGAGCTTTTTTCTTTAAAGCATTGGCAATCGAAATGGCAGGAAAGATATGCCCTCCGGTTCCTCCACCGCTGATAATGACCTTTATTTTATTCTGTATCATTCTGCATTATTTTTAATATTAGTGCCTATTATCGCTCCCTTGCTTACACTGAGCATAATACCAAGTGCAATACATGTAAATAAAATAGACGTCCCTCCCATGCTGACCAAAGGCAATGTCTGGCCGGTTGTAGGAATCAAGGTAACGGCTACAGCCATATTTAATAATGCCTGAAATACCAAGCTGAGACAAAGCCCGATTGTTACAAAAGCCCCGAACTGGCTTGTGCATTTCTTTACAATAATCACAGCTCTGTATAATAATATCAGATAAAGCAGCAGAATTATTATTCCGCCTATAATACCATACTCCTCAATAATAATAGCATAAATAAAATCTGAATATGGATATGGAAGAAAGTTGCGTTGAGTGCTGTTTCCAGGCATTTTACCGAAAATACCACCTGTTACAACAGCTATTTTGGCCTGTTCCGCCTGATAATTACTATTTTCACCGGGACTATAAAATTCTTTAAGCCGGTTCTTCCAGGTAGCTCCACGCGGTACTATATCAGGATAATACCAAATGAGTAAACCAAAAATGCTTACTATAACAAGTGCTATCACGATAAAGGAAAAATAATATTTCAGGTTTACCCGTCCAATGAAAAGCAATACCAGTGATGTAATGAACAACAACACGGCTGTCGAGAGATTTGCAGGTAATATCAGGACACAGGTTATTAAAATTACTATAATCATTGGTTTAAATGCTTCCTTATAATCTTTTATGACTTCTTCCGGTAAAGTAAGCCATCGTGAGGCTTCATTCTTTGTGGTGCCAATAATTAAGGTTATCAACAACAAAGGAATGGAAATATAAAAGAACAACTGGGCAAGCCGTGAATAATACCTGTATGGTACCAGATGAGCGCCAAAAACTACACTTATACCGAATATTTGAAATAAAAAATGTTTCAAAATATAATAAAATGTATTTCCTGACTGACACTGATATGCCAATGTGCCTGTAGAGCTGTAAACTGCCAATAAGGAAAATACTGATAATCCAATGATGACCATCCATATTACAAGGTCACCCTGGAAATAGTATGAAAAATTTTCTTGTATCCTAAGTCTAATGAACTTCATTTATTTTAATCCATTTTTAATTTCATAATTCCCTTACCGCTGCTTTAAACTGATACCCCCTGTCCTCATAATCTTGAAACAGGTCAAAACTTGCACATGCAGGGGATAGCAAAACATTATCACCTTTTTGACCATGATAATAGGCAGTTCTTACTGCTTCAGCCATTGCTGTAGTATCAAATATAGTTTTAATAACTCCATCAAAGGCATTATGAATCTTTGAATTATCTTTACCAAGGCAAATAATTACTTTTACCTTTTGCTTAACCGAATCCATCAGCATGGAATAATCATTGCCTTTGTCCACCCCACCGACTATCCAAATAATCGGTTTTGGTATTGTTTCCATGGCATACCATGTTGAATTGATATTTGTCGCTTTTGAATCATTGATAAATTGGATTCCGCGTACCTTAATGACCGGCTCAAGACGGTGTTCAACACCCTGAAAATCGGAAAGACTATTTCTTATAACCGATTTTCGTATCCATAAGCTTGATGCTACAATTGCTGCTGCCATTGAATTATAGGCATTATGGTTTCCCTGCAGCGATAATTCAAATATTGACATAGTAAATCTGTTATTAGTTAAATTTACGATTATCTGATTATCATCTATATAAGCCCCTTGAACAAATTTCTTGTGCAATGAGAATGGTATTTGTTTCGATATAATTTTATGTTTTTCCATCTCCTTAATAATCACATCATCATCTGCACAGTATATGAAATAATCATCCTGAGTCTGATTTTGTAATATCCTGAATTTTGAATCAATATATTTCTGAAATGAATAATCATAACGGTCAAGATGATCAGGGGTAATATTCATTAATACTCCCATTTCAGCTTTGAATTTGTACATTCCATCCAGTTGAAAGCTGCTCAGCTCAATTACATAATACTCGTAATCGTTTTGTGCAACCTGTAATGCGAAACTGTTACCTACATTCCCGGCTAAACCTACGTTCAATCCTGCTTTTTTAAGTATATGGTATGTCAATAATGTTGTAGTTGTTTTTCCGTTGCTTCCTGTGATACATATTTTTTTCGCTTTAGTATAACGGCCGGCGAATTCGATTTCTGAAATAATATTTATTCCTCGTTCCCTGATTAATTTTATTATTTCAGCATTCTCAGGAATACCCGGACTTGCGATAATTTCATCTGCGGATAAAATAATTTCTTTATTATGGCTGCCTTCTTCAAACGGAATTGCATACTTTATCAGCAACTCCTTATATTTCGGCTTGATAAAATTGCTGTCTGAAACAAAAACATTAAATCCTTTGGTTTTTGCAAGTAAAGCAGCTCCAGTACCACTTTCGCCTCCTCCTAATATTTTAATATTACCAGACATTGTGCTTATCTAAGTTTCAACGTTACTATTGTTATAATCGCCAGTAGAATACCTATAATCCAGAATCTCAGTACGATTTTAGGTTCAAGCAGTCCTTTCTTCTGATAATGATGATGTAATGGCGCCATACGGAAAATCCGCCTTCCCTCACCAAACCGTATTCTTGTATATTTAAAAAAATATCTCTGTATTAATACCGACACATCTTCAATAAAAAATATTTGTTCCTGTAGTAAGCCCATCCAATCCATCAGTCAGATTTGCACCGTTCGATACCGCAGTAACAATTAATATTACTGCCAGAACAAATACAACCCATACCCAGCGGTGCTTATGCTTACCAAGAAATGCCACCAGCGATGAATAATCAAATTCATTGTTCTTAAAGAAGGGGATTGTTGTCTTTGTTGACTTAATTTCATGTGTAATAACAATAGGTTCTGTATCTGCATTATTCAGATTTTCTAATATTTCTGATTTTGCAGGCTCATTTTCAATAATAATTTTTTCTCTGATTACAACATCATCGCTGAAATAAAATGTTATACCTACAATAAATCCCAACCCTATCTGTCCGACTATCTTGAATTTACCATGTAAACCATCTTTATTTTTCCTGAAAACTTTAATATAATCATCCAAAAAGCCCAAAATGCCTAACCATATAGTCGTTATCAGCATCAGGATAATATAAGTATTGTCGAGCCTGGCAAATAATATACAAGGAATTAAAATAGAGCCAAGTATTATTAATCCGCCCATAGTAGGTGTTCCTTTCTTTTGTATTTGCCCTTCTAAACCTAAGTCCCGTATTTCTTCACCAATCTGTTGCCTTTGTAAGATTCTGATTATTCGCTTACCAAAAATCATTGAAATAATAAGTGAAGTAATTATCGCCATGGCTGCACGGAAAGAGATGTATTGAAATACCCCTGCTCCGGGAAAATCCAACATATCGAGATATCTGAACAAATAATAAAACATCTTTAATCCGGCTTTTCTGTGTTAAATACTTCCTTTATTATTTCAATGTCATTAAAATGATATTTCACCCCATTAATTTCCTGATACTTTTCATGTCCTTTCCCTGCTACAAGGATAATATCTGATTTTCCTGCCGTTAAGCAAGCTGTTCGAATAGCTTGCTTTCTATCAACTATTATTATTACTTTAGCCATATACTTCGGGTCAATTCCCGATTGCATTTCATGTATTATATCTTCCGGGTTTTCAGATCTGGGATTGTCGGAAGTTAATATCAATCTGTCGCTCAATTCCGACGCAATTTTTGCCATCAACGGCCGTTTGCTTCTGTCTCTGTCGCCACCTGCACCGGTAACAGTAATTATCTTTTCCCCGCTTTTCAGTATTTCATTAATGGTTTTTAATACATTTTTCAATGCATCAGGTGTATGTGCATAGTCAACAATTGCAGTTTTTCCGGAAACCGACCTTATGGTTTCAAACCTTCCTTCGGCAGGATGTAAATCGCTCAGGAGCTTCAAAATTTTGTTCTTTTCAAGTCTAAGAAGACGAGCTGTGCCATATACTGCCAATAAATTATAAGCATTAAAATGACCTGTTAACCTGCTCCAAATTTCAGTGCCGTCAATATTTATCAACATTCCATCAAAATGACACTCAAGCACTTTACATGTAAAATCGGCAATTGTCTTTAATGCATACAGTTTTTTTGAAGCTTTAGTATTTTGCTGCATAACCTTCCCGTTTTTATCATCGGCATTTATTAAGCTAAATGCATCTTCCGGCAAAAAGTCAAAAAAACCTTTCTTAGCTTTTAAATATTCATCGAAAGTCGAATGATAGTCAAGATGGTCATGGGTAAGGTTTGTAAATATTCCGCCTGCAAACTTCAATCCTGCTATTCTGCTTTGAGCTACCGAATGTGAGCTGACTTCCATAAAACAGTATTTACAACCCTCATCATTCATATTCTCCGACGGATTATCATGATAGTTCGAAGCTATTTGTCCTAATGCCGATGCAGAATTTTCTACTATAATATAAGTAGTATTTTTATCACATATTTCGGGAATTTTTTCACAGATAATTGCACTAGCTCCATTTTTAATCGTCTGTGATATATATTCATGGCCATCGTTTTTTGTGCCTCTTACGGCAATAAACAAATTATTATTGGTTATATTACGGGAATCAAAGCTGATCGCCTTAATTAAAATATCTTCTCTGCCGGTTATTTCCTTTACTTTGATATTATATAATAATTCTGTAAGTTTTTTCATATTATTCTTAGCTAAGCGTCAGATTAATTTCACTTCCCTTTATCAATAGTCTGCCCGGTTCAAGCGACTGATTAGTCACAATACCTTTACCTGAAATAATTACTTTAAATCCTGCATTTTCAAGAATAAATACTGCATCCTTAGCTCCCATTCCTATAACATTTGGTACTTTTTCAGGAAAAATGAACCGGTTTCCGAGCTGTACCGCAGAATCCAGCATATTTGTCACTACCCAATCGGATTTGATATTATTGGCTATCATCTTAATATTCAATTCTTTAAAAATGGTTTCTACATCCTCCCTGAAACCATTTTTTGTAAACGGGGCAGAATACGGGACTTCAGCTTGAAGTGAATCAATATCTTTCTGAAGGTCCAGACTAGTCGCATATATTTTGTCAGCTATCTCCTGAAATATCGGACCTGCTACTAAATTGCCATAATAAACATTATTCGAAGGTGAGTTAACTACTACTATGCATGAATATTTTGGAGCATTGGCAGGAAAATATCCGACAAATGATGCCCGATAAAAAATATTTCCGGACTGCTTGTATCCCTCTTTTCTGTGAGCAATCTGTGCAGTTCCGGTTTTCCCGGAAATATCAGCTTTACTCAATTTCAGATTTCTACCGGTACCATAATTCACAACATCCTTAAGCATTAGTTTCGCTTTTTCAATCGTCTCTTTTGAACAAATCATAGGATTAATTATCTCGGGCTGAAATTCTTGCACAATCTCACCATGGTATCTTATTGCTTTAATAAATCTGGGCTTTACCATGATTCCATTATTTGCAATTGCATTATAAAATGTCAGAATTTGTAAAGGTGTAAGCCGGACTTCATAGCCAACCGACATCCATGGTAAGGTTACTCCCGACCAGTCATC
Source organism: Bacteroidia bacterium (assembly GCA_016209245.1). Taxonomy (GTDB): domain Bacteria; phylum Bacteroidota; class Bacteroidia; order Bacteroidales; family BM523; genus JACQWN01. Next base: position 8,312 of record JACQWN010000333.1, on the reverse strand, counting down.
TTTTGTATTTTTAATTACAGGTTTGCCCTCGCCTTTAAGCTCGCGTCCTAATTTTTCATGCAAATTCATAGCATAAAGCCGGTCAACAAACATTTGCGGGTTATTATCATAACCACGAGTAATTAACTTTGATACCCCGACATTTGAAGAGTATGCGAAGACCTGCCGGACAGTAATTTTGCTATATCCTCCTTTTTTTGAATCGCGCATTATTTGGTCGCAGTACTGAACTGCTCCTTTTTCCGTATCAACAGTATCGTCTAAATCGAATTTATTATCCTCCATACCTGCAATTAACGACATTAGCTTAAAGGTCGAGCCCGGTTCAATGCTTTCCCCGACTGCATAATTATACGATTCTTTGTACTCGCCGTCTTCGCTCTTTTCTAAATTCGCTATCGCCTTTATTTCGCCTGTTTTCACTTCAAGCACTACAACCGACCCATACTGTGCATTATGAATTTTCAGTTGTTTTATTAAAGCGTTTTCTGCAACATCCTGTATGTTAATATTTATAGTAGTAATAATATCTCTCCCATCATTAGGTTCAATTTCATTTTCATCATGTATAGGAATCCATTCTCCGCCAGGTATTTTCTGCATTAACCGAATGCCCTTTATTCCACGTAAATCCCTTTCGTATGCTCTTTCAAGACCAACTAATCCTACATGCTCCCCATTTTTATCTTCATGCAGATAACCGATTGTCCTGTATGCTAATTTAGCAAATGGAGCAGTCCTTTTATTTCTTTCAATTACTATAAGCCCCCCCTTATTCTTTCCATGCTTGAAAATCGGAAAAGTTCTCAATCTCTCCAATTGTGAATATGTAACTCTTCTTTTAATAAGATAATATGCATTTCCATGCTGTCTTTGTTGTGATAATTCGTTCTTGTACTCTTCCGCTTTTTTATCGGGGAAAAGCCCTGCAAGACTATCCGATAAACCGCCGATATTATTTTTGAAGGTAGTATCGGCTAACGCTTCACTTTTTAAATCCATTCGTATTTCATAATAAGGAACCGATGTGGCGAGCAACCTGCCATCGTCAGCGCATATATCTCCGCGGTTCGGAAGTACAGTAATATCCCTGAATGAAATAGCTTTTGCCTTTTTGCGTAACTCTTCACCCTCCGATATTTGAATGGAAATTATCCGTACAATAATAGCAACACCCAATAGCAAAGCCACTATATATACGAAAGCTATACGCCAGAAAATATCCCTTTTAATATCCATTTATTATTCGTTTTTAACAGTTATTTTCTTCGGTGGTACCATTGACGCATCTAATCCAAGCTCATTTTCCTTAACCAAACCGGCAACAGCCGATTGTTTGCTTAAATACATTAATTCCGACTCAATTGCTACTTTCTTTGCTCTTAATTCCTTCAGTTCATTCTGAATGAATGTTATCTCTCTTATTATTTTTTCTGAATGATACCGGTTGGCTATATATATTATAGCTAAAAAGCTGATATAAAAGAAAAATGGTAACTGTTTAATTACCTGCTTTCTGGTTAATAGCGTACCATCCAAAAGCTCTTTTACATAGCTTCTGTGCTTTGTACCTTCTGCATTAATAGTTCCGGTATTTTCCTTTTTACTTTCCTCTTGTTTGCTTTCGGTTGTCATAAAAAATGATTGTTAAGAATTATAATATATATCCGATATAATTGTCATTTTCCTTTTACCTTATAACCTTTTCCGCTATCCGCATTTTTGCGCTTCTCGCCCTGTTATTTTTTCTTATTTCATCCGCACTTGGAACTATCACTTTTTTGTTTACCGGTATTAAATTCGACTTAAATCTTGTTAAACAATCCTTATTTGATTCGTTATTACAATTCTGACAGCCGTCGGCCATAGCCTTTGGCGTCGGATGATTTCTGATAAAATTTTTCACAATCCGATCTTCTAATGAATGATATGATATAATTACCAGTCGGCCATTTCTGTTCAAAATATCCGGTATTTGATTTAACATTTCAATTAATGCTTCCTTTTCTTTATTTACTTCAATCCTGAGCGATTGAAATATTTTTGCCAAATATTTATTTGCATTAATAGATGGTTTTATTCTTCCAACTATCTCTTTTAGTTCCCTTGTAGTTCTTATTCTTTTTTTTTCTCTGAACCTGATTATATTGTTTGTCAATCTGTCTGGTTTATGTATATCGCCATATTGTCCGAATATTCTTGTTAAATTTTCACTATCGTAATTATTCAGAATTTCTTCAGCCGTGCTTCTTGTACCTGTATTCATTCTCATATCCAATTTTTCATCTTTACGAAATGAAAAACCCCGTCCGGAAAAATCAAATTGAAAGCCGGAAACGCCCAAATCAGCTAATATTCCGTCAACATGAGAAATGTTATAATATCTTAAAAAATTGCCAAAGAATCTGAAGTTGCCGTGTATGTATTGAAATCGCTTATCCTTTATAATATTGGCTTGGGCAGCGCTGTCCTGGTCAAAGGCGATTAATCTGCCTTTTTCTTCAAGTTTTTTAAGAATTTCTCCTGAATGCCCCCCTCCGCCATAAGTCAAATCAAGATATGTACCGTTTGGTTTAATTGCTAAACCTTCAATGCTTTCTTTCAATAATACCGGTACATGATAGCTCATTGGCTCTATTAATTTGGTTTTCCAAGTATATCGGTCAATAAACGTCTGATTTCATCTTCATCGGTAGCTTTTTCTCTCTCTTCGTATATATATTTATCCCAAATTTTTATTCTGTCATCCTGGGCCACAAGTATTAATTCTTTACCAAGATTGATTTTTTCTATTAATCGCCTGGGTATAAGTAATCTGGAGCAAGAATCAAGTATAAGTTCGGCTGTTCCGCGGTAAAAGGCCTCCATTACTTTAGAATGATCCCTGTTATAAGGATTTATTTTTTGTCTTAAATTATTCACCTGCCGGAGCCATTCATCCCAAGGGAACAATTCAAGGCATTCATCAAAAAAATCTCTTCTGATGACAAACCTCGTCTCATTTTTATCGGATAATTGCCGTAGAAATGCAGAAGGTATTATAATACGGCTTTTAGAGTCAATTCTGCATTCAATTTCACCGGTAAATGTTGTCATAACAAAAATTCATTCAAATAATGCTACGAAGATAATATAATCTCCACTTTTCCCCACCATCCTCCACCAACTTTTTTTCGCATTGTTGATAACTTTTGTATTTTAGGTGATATTCAATACGTTAGGCGGCATGTTAAAGAGAGATTGTCCAAACCGGAAAGTTTGAATCCTGATTTACAGAATTTTAGGATTATCAGAAACTGGGAATGATGGCACTCGACTAAGTCGATCTCCAAAAAGGGTGATTGTCGAACTCACAAGTCATACATATAATAGCGGTAACAGTGAAGCGGATAGCTCGACTGACGAGGGAAAAGAAAAAAATGACAGAGTTGAAATCAAAATAATTTCATTATAAAATAATTTTTCAGTAAAATTATTGGTTATCCAAATTTAACCTGCTGTCCTAATTTTGGGGAGCATTATAATTTACAGCTTCACCAGCTTTATCGCCTTCATACCATTTCCAGTTTCTAATATGCAGTAATAAATTCCATGCGCTAAAGCAGAGTCGCTAATAGTTACTTTATGTATTCCTTCTGAAAGGCGTTGGTTTATTAGTTCTTTAATAATTATACCGTAAATATTGGCCAGGTATAATTTTACATTTGTTGGTTCTGCAATACTGACCGTTATTTCCGTTGAACTGCAGAAGGGATTGGGGCGGATGGATAAGATTTCCTGAATATTTTTGTTTTCTTTGATTGACTCGCCTCCGTTAATTGTTTTTAAAATTAAACCGCTATCGCCCACTGCATAACAAATATTCTCGTCAATACAATAAATTGCTCTGATTGGTTTATTCGCAAAATACTGCGTCTCCCAACTGTTCCCGGAATCTTTCGTTTTATAGATATACCCTTTATCATCCACTACATATCCTGTGCTTTCATTTGCAAAAAATATGTCATTAACGATATATTGAAAAGCAGTTGTAAGAGTATCCCAGGTTTCACCGCCATCTGTGGTTTTAAATATGTGTCGAAAGTTACAATCAAGCGGTCCACCAAATCTACCCCCTACCCATCCTTTTAAACTATCAGTAAAAAAAACGGTCTGTAATACTCCATCATATTGATAAAATGAAGTTAATAATATCCAATTATCACCTTCATCAGTTGTTTTATAAATTAGAGCGCCATCAACAAAAATCCCAGAAAACGTACCTACAGCATAACCAACGCTTTTTGTAGGGAAATGAATAGAATTATAGAAATAGAGGGTATCTCCTCCTGTTTGAGATGGGGTCACTGCTATCCAATTACTGCCGCCGTCATTAGTTTTCAAAATACCCCCCCCCCCAAAATAACCAGTATTTGAAGAGGTAAAGAAAAGGGGTATCTTATACCAACTAATATAAAAATATTCTTCATGCATTATAAACCAGTTATTGCCCCCATCGTTTGTTTTTAAAACAACAAGTGGAGGTTCCCATCCTGTCTTATAACCCAAAGCATATCCCGTATCATTATTCGAAAAAAATATGGCAAAACAGACACTTAAAAAATTGAGTGTCTGCACTTCCCAAGTGTCCCCTCCATTTTTTGTTTTTAAAATAACTCTATTGAAAGGTGAAGCAATATGATAAACTGCTATAAACCCCGTATCTTTATTTAAGAAAAAAACGGAGTTGAAATGTACTGCATTGTTAATTCCGGAATTCAGTTGTGTCCATTGAGCGAATACCTTTTGACCCGTAAAGCAAAATAACAGTTGTAATATTATGAGGTAATGTTTCATTTTTGATAAATTATTTTAATAGTATAATCTTTTGAGATATTGTTCTTGTAAGTGTTTTGAAATAGCAAATATAAATACCCGGCAATAATTTTTCACTTTCAAGCACATAGTAAAACTCTCCTTTGGGATGCTTGGGCATAGCGACTAAAGTTTTTATTCGCCTTCCGAAAATATCAAAAAGTTCAATGTTTATTTCCTCTTCTTTTGTTATCTGATATGAAATTTGCGTTGTGGTAGTAAATGGATTAGGATAGATAATTAAATCAATGGGATTATTAATAGATAAAGTATTATTCTGGTAATTAGGTTGTTCCGGTTCGTTATTTTCGTTTAGTGACTTATAAGAAATTTCGGGACATGTAAAGATATATGCATGGAAATCGCTTCCTGCTTCGGCTATAAAGTCAGGTCCCAGTATTATTTCGTTACCCGCTTTGAATACGACAGTGTGACCCTGGTGAATCGTTGTAAATGTTGAAGATGTACATACCTCCGCACCTGCATAAATACCGTTTGCTGCGATAAAAATTTTCAGATAATCAGTTGGACCACCATTGCCATTGCCATTGCCATTACCTTCACCCTTATTATTGCCGGTTTTACCACCATAGTATTCAGGAATATCGCCGCAAACATAAATGTTTTCTGCAATAGGATAAGCATATACACCGACAGCATTCCATGCTTCTACCGTTTGTAATACCTCTTCGGAACATTCGCCGTACAAGTCAATAGCAGATTCAATGGCGCCCTGCCTTGCATCTGCATGATCGGAGGACGAAACCAAATAAACCGTCAGATTTCTGTAAGCGATTGCCGCTGCTTTATCGCGGCCAATACTAGTTACATTATACGAATCTCCATTATCGTTAGTTCCGCTTCCACCTTCGGAAAGTAAATAAAACCAGTAATTTTGAACTCCACATCTTATATGAGCTCTTATTGGATCCACTCCATTCGGATCATACCAATATTCTCCGTAATAAGTATCCGATTGTGCGTTATCGGGATCTAGGGGTTTATTTTTAGGATCTTGCATGCTCCTTATGTAACCATCAAATTCTGGTTTCCAAAAGTCCTCTCCGATGAGCCAGTCATCTACATGGTTTACATCATACAATTCCTCAGCATAAAATTCAATCATTGTACCAAAAATATCACCGAAGGATTCATTCAAAGCCCGAAATTCTACTGAATAAGGAGGATAACCTACTGAGTATTGTACCACACCATGTGTCCATTCATGCCCTACAACATCAAGAGAATTCATCCAATTATTACAATATTCATAATTCTCACAAATCATAATGTATTCTCCAAGGGGACTCCAATAAGAACTTCCGAAACATGAGCCACCTACTTTCTGTGTCATTAAAGCATCATTATTATCATAACTTTTTCTTCCATGTTTTTGCCAAAAATAATCATAAGTCATTTCGCCGGCCCAATGGGTTTGTGTGTATTCACAATAATCGGTTGTCCAAATATTATCTGCATTAGACACATCCTCCGTCAGAATCCCATTATCACCCCGCGTATCATCAAACAGTATATAGTCAAGACTTGATTGATCAATATCTGTTATTATGGTTTGTGTTCCATTATATAAAGTACAAGCTATAACATCAAAAGTATGGAGTATCAAGGGTGTTTTTTTTATTACTTCCCCATTATGTGCATTTATATATACAGAATATCCATCGTAGGGTTCTTTTGTATAAATATTAATTTTATATGCTAAAAGAAAATTTTCCGGAAGGAAATCCGCATTATCATCCTTTAGTGTAATAAGTAGTTCAGGTTGCGGATAATGAGTTGCATTTGGATCTTTTTTTATTTCTTTAAGTAAATTTTCTTCCGCTTCATCTTCCCACATATATTTTTCAGCAGGTATAGAGATAAGAGCTATATTTATAGCTTCTTCTTCAGATACGGATGGATTGACAACAATATCTAAGCCTGCAACAATTTTTCCATTTGCCTTTATCGCTTTATTGCCCTTTTCGTGAATAATATATTCAGCCCCTTCTATAATGACGCCTTTATAAGTTTGTTGAAAACGATAGTGAGTAAAACCTAAGTCATCGCTTTCTGATTTTTTAACTTGCATTTCATCATTAATGCTTAATTTAAAAGCAGATTTATGATCTTTAAAAATAGAGGATGCCCGGATATTTAATTCTTTTTTTAATTCGAGCCATCCGTTGCCATAATTAAGTTCGGCTATGCTATCCATTTCTTTATTCGGTTTTTGACCAAACAAAATAACAGATATAAATAAATTTATCAATAGCAAATTAATTGTTTTCATAATAATAATATGTTGCAATTTATTTCTTTAATTCATTTATCTCTTTCTCCAATTTTTCAATTCTCTTATTTTGCTGAATAATATAAAGCGTAAGTTCTTCGATTTTCAGCAAGAGTTTTATTTGCATCTGACCTACCGGAACACCGTCCTCTGACTGCATTTCTACTGCAGAAGGTATATCCGGTAAATGTTGAACAGTATCAATATATGCTTCTAATTCATTTACAGGCATTAATTTATAACTGTCTTCAAAGACATAGTCACATCCTGTTCCATAAAGATTTACTCTCATTTCTTCTGCTCGGATTGTACCACAAACATCTAAAGGATAATCATATTCTTGACTCTCTTTCCCAATCGCAACATGTCCTGAATTATAATAAATACCATAACTATTTTGCGACCATGAACCCCCTGTCAACGATTTCCACCCTGCTGTCCCGCCTTCTGTATTACCTTCAAAATCAGAAGTTACACTATTCCATCTGATTGTTCCTGTCTCGGCAGCATCAGGCATATCTCCTATTCTTATTCCCCCGTTTGTCCATATATTTCCATTACCATATATTAAAAAAGTTTCATTAGGGTATGAGGAACTATTACTAATACTATAAGCCTTCGCTTGATTGTGATTTACACGTGAAATAATACTATAACCCCACTGGCCAGCATTTGAGTGAATATCCAATGTTGCCCCAGTACTTAATGCCCCGATATGAACATTACAATTCTCATCCGCAGTTATACAATCGCTAATGTCAAGCAGATTTCCTATATCTTTTCTCCCAATTCTCCCATTATTCTCCGTTACAAGTATATACGGTGGATCAACTGGTGTAGCATAATTACTGACTTTTACCGTGCCGTTGACTTCCAATGTTGCACCGGGTGATTCTGTGCCAAGCCCAACATCACCGTTGTTATTAATATACAAGCCCTTATTTGCTGGCCAGCTAATAGGATCATCGGCCGATACTGTCCCCAATTTTATCGAACCATCGGAACGAAAAAACATAGCAGCTACTGCTTTTGAATTATCTATTTTTAAATATGTGCCATCTGTATATAAATTCCTTGCAATAAAACTTTCAAAATCATCATTATGTAATGTTAAATATTTTCCAATATGCAGGTTCTCTTTAGGAACTGTCTGACAGATACCTAT
>JACQWN010000059.1 GCA_016209245.1 Bacteroidia bacterium | reverse complement strand
CATATTTAGCAGAACCTTATCTGACGCAGAACGCGATACAATGCTGCATAAATTCGGAGACATAAAATTCGACGGTATCACCCGCTTTTATCCTTTGCCTGAAAATCTTGTACTGCCCTACAAGCATAATAATGTCACATTTGAGTTTGCAGCCGTTGAACCTGCCCGTCCTTACCTTGTAAAGTATCAGTACATGCTCGAAGGCTACGACGACGACTGGAACCCGGTTACTAATAAAACATCAGCTACATTCGGTAATATATGGGAAGGCACTTACACCTTTAAAATAAAAGCATTATTCACCGGCCCTGGTAGAGACGCCATGCCTGGCGTCTCCGGTAATCAATGGAGCGAACCGGTTGTTTACACGTTTAAAGTATTGCCTCCATGGTGGCGCACGTGGTGGATGTATGGCGTTTATATATTGTTTCTGGTTGCTGGTTTCTGGTTGCTCGTTAAATGGCGTGAACGAAAACTGAAACGTGAAAAAGAAATACTTGAAAAAAAGGTGGATGTCGCTACTGCTGAAATCCGTGAAAAAAATGTCGTCCTCAACCAGCAAAACGAAGAAATCCGGACACAAAAAGACGAAATAACAACGCAGCGCGATTTGGTTACAAAGCAGAAAGAACACATCGAAGAAATACATAAAGATTTGACCGATAGTATTCACTACGCACAGCGTATTCAGTCAGCCGTATTGCCCTCGAAAGAATATACCGATACATTGCTTTCAGATTATTTTATATTGTTTAAGCCCCGCGACATCGTGAGCGGCGATTTTTACTGGCTGCAAATTCGTAAACAATGGCTTTTCATTACCGTATCCGATTGTACCGGTCATGGCGTACCCGGTGCATTTATGAGTATGCTCGGCGTATCATTCCTAAACGAAATTGTGGCTCGCGAAGATATAAGTACCGCAAGCGGCGTACTTAACGAACTAAGGAATTATGTAATAAAATCGTTACAGCAATCCGGCAAAGATACCGAACAAAAAGACGGAATGGATATTTCCTTTATCGCCCTGAATTTAGAAACAAGCGTATTACAATATGCCGGAGCAAATAATCCGTTGTATATAATTAAACCAGACCCGCAAGGTCATATTAATAAAGGTTCGGAGCAACGCGATAGCACGAGCCATGATAGCGGTGACCTTGCGGGTCGGAGTTTAATCGAGATAAAAGGCGACAAAATGCCCGTGGCAATTCATCCATCCATGACACCCTTCGTAAATCACGAAATAAAAGTAAACACCGGCGATTCGCTCTATTTATGCACCGACGGATACGAAGACCAATTCGGTGGACCAAAAGGAAAGAAATTTATGTCAAAACGATTAAAACAATTGATAATTGATAATTGTCAATTGACAATGGCTGAACAAAAAGAAATATTTAACAAAACTATAGAAAGCTGGATAAATGGATACGAAACCAGATACGTACAAACGGACGACATTACAGTGCTCGGAATAAGGATTTGAGAATTAAAATTCTAAACATATAATGAGTAAATTGATAATAAAAAAATGCTTAAAAAAATCATAAAAAAATATCAATATATAACGAATTGCGGAGTGAATGAACGAATGTCTCTTTCAGAGCAAAAAGCTGACTGCACCGGTCATGGTGTACCGGGCGCTTTTATGTCTATGCTTGGTATATCATTTCTTAACGAAATAGTTCGAAAAAAAGAAAATAAAAAAGTAAGTGAAGTATTAGACCATTTACGAGAATCAATTATTGAGGCGTTACAACAAAAAGGTGAAATTGGTGAGCAAAAAGACGGGATGGATATAGTACTATGTATATTGAACAGAACCACACACATTTTACAATTTGCGGGAGCAAATAACTCTTTATTTATTGTAACCGTAAAAAAAGAACTGAAAGAAATACCTGTGCCGAGCCCTTGTGCTGAGCATTGTCGAAGTAATGATACATTTGAAAACTGGAAAGGTGTTCACGAACAAATTGATGATGTAACTATTCTGGGCTTGAGAATATAAATGATAAATATTGAGTTGTATGTTAAGCAATAATAAAATAAAATATATTAATTCCTTGAAACTAAAAAAATACAGGGATTTGAATAATATATTTATTGCTGAAGGCGAAAAGATTGTAAGCGAAGCTTTAAAATCCGGCATTAAAATAAAACTGCTGATTAGTACTAATGATTGGTTAGAACCGCAAATAATAAATAATGCAGAAGAGATAATAGAGGTATCGGAACAAGAGTTAAAAAGGGTAAGCTCTTTGAAGATACCTAATAAAACATTAGCTCTTATCGAGAAGCAGAATTATGAGATAGATGAAGGGGCGATTACTGAGAATATTTCAATGGTTTTTGAATCGGTTCAGGATCCTGGAAATCTTGGAACTATTATAAGAATTGCTGACTGGTTTGGCATTCCATATATATTTTGCTCATTAGATTGTGCTGATACTTATAATCCTAAAGTTGTGCAAGCTTCTATGGGTTCCATTTTCAGAGTTAAGGTTTTTTATTTTGAATTAAAAAATTGGCTTGAATGGTGGCACAAAAAAAATATTATTCCGATTTATGGTACTTTTTTGCATGGAAGCTCTATATATGAAGAGGAGCTTGAAACAAGCGGCTTAATAGTTTTTGGTAATGAATCGAAAGGAATATCCTTAGAATTGGAGCGATATATCACAAAAAAAATTACAATACCGGGTTTTCCAAAACACATAAAAAGCAGCGATTCGCTGAATGTTTCAATGGCTGCAGCAATAGTCTGCTCCGAATTCAGAAGAAGCTCTAAATAGACATTAAAGACAAACTCTAATTAACTTATACTTTGCACGTGATAAATGATGCAGAGCGTCATGGCGCCAGAGGCGCTCATTTCAGCATTTATTATTCCATCGAAGTACGAACAAAATACGAACATACGAATTACGAATTCGTAGTTCGTAACTTCGTAACAAATTCGTACTTCGGTGGAATAATAAAAATTAACCATAGAAGTGAATAGTAACATTGTTTATTGTTTATTCGAAACAAATTTGCAACTTTGTGGTGAATCTTGGGGAAGAATCCCAATTTTAAAATTTTAACCGGATAGTGTATAAAACAATATAAACTTATTACTAAATGAAAGGAATACAAGATACAACAAGTTTAACATATCGCCAGCTATTGGGAAATGGTTTACAGTACGAAATTCCTAAATTCCAAAGGGATTATACATGGGAATACGAACAATGGGATGATTTGTGGCATGACATAAATGTTCTGAGAAAAAATGAGGAATCTGATCATTATATGGGTTATCTTGTTTTGCAGAGTGCGGATAATAAAAACTTTCAGATAATTGACGGACAACAGCGGCTTACTACTCTAAGCATTATTGCTCTTGTTGTTTTAAAATGCCTGAAAGATTTAATTAATAATAATATTAATGCTGAAAAAAATCAAAAAAGAATAGATGCCCTTAGAAACAGCTATATTGGTTATATTGACCCGGTAACTTTAATTTCAAATAATAAGCTCAAGCTGAACAGAAACAGTGATGACTATTACCGGCAATATCTGGTGTTATTAAAAGAGCTTCCTGTCAGAAATATTAATTCTTCTGAAAAGCAAATGCGGGAATGTTTTAACTGGTATTATGAAAGAATAAAAAAAGAATTTACAACAGGTGAAGCATTAGCAGCATTTATTGACAGCCTTGCTGATAAATTATTCTTCACAAGAATAATTGTCACAGATGAATTCAATGCATTCAGGGTTTTTGAAACATTGAATGCGAGAGGAGTGCAGTTATCAGCAGCAGATTTGTTAAAAAATTATTTATTCTCAGTTGTAGATGAATCAAAGCCACATTAATCAGAAGTAGAAGAGTTGGAATTGCTGTGGAGTAAAGTAATTGGAAAACTTGGCAATCAAAAATTTGAAGATTACCTGAGATATTTTTGGAACAGTAAAAATAAAACAGTAAGGAAAAACGCTTTGTTTAAAACTATCAGGAAAAGCATTTCAGATAAAACACAAACATTTGAACTCATCAGGGAACTGGTTGATGTAGCTGATGTGTATATAGCATTTCAGGACTCTGAAGACGAATTGTGGAAAAATAAACCTGAAATTTCTAAAGCATTGTGGGAGTTGCAATTATTTCAGATAAAACAAACTCTTTCATTGTTTATTTCCGGTTATTATAATCTTACAGAAGAAGATTTTGCAAAACTCGTCAAAGTATGTGCTGTTGTTTCATTCAGATATAATGTTATAGGAGGACTGAACCCGAATGAGCAGGAAGATGCTTACAATACTATTGCTATTAATATTAATAAGACAAAAAAATTTAATGTTGCAGATTTAAAAAGCGTCTATGTTTCAGACGAAAATTTTGAAACAACTTTTGCAAATAAAAATTTTAAAAGTACTACCCGTAATCACAAAATTGTAAAATACATATTGAGTAAATTAGAGAAATACAAATATAGAAATGATATACCTGTTGAAAGTGATTTATTCACTATAGAGCATATACTTCCTGAAAGCGCTGACGAGAATTGGGGACAATTTAATAATGAAGCTATTAACCGTTCAATATACAGGCTTGGTAATCTTGCTTTACTTGAAAAAAAATTAAACAAAGATGCTGGTAAACTAAAGTATGAAGAAAAGAAAACTTTTTACAAACAGAGCAACTGCAAACTAACTTCTAGTCTGGTTGAACAGTATGAAGAATGGAATGAATCCAATTTATCTGCAAGACAAAAAGAGTTAGCAAAAGATGCAAAATCTATCTGGCGATTGCAATTTTAAATGATAAAACTCCTCTTTATACCAAATGAATAACTGAATGTAAGAATAACCTTTTGCATATTAAATATTTACTATTATTTTTGCATTTACTAAAAAATAATAAAGATTAACGACTTTCTACTGATACTACTGAAAATAAATCATTTAAAAATGAATATATGAGAACAATATGTTTATTTACCATCTGTCTGGCAGTAAATTTTAATTTAATAACAATTTCTGCTCAAGCACCATTTACGACACAAAAAGTGTCGGTATTTAAAAATGGAACCGGGTTCTTCATTAAATCCGGGAAAGTCGGTGCGGAAAATGGAATTTATGTTTTAAATTCTCCGCCTGAAGCATTGTTAGGTACTATTTGGGTAAACACCGGAAATGAAAAAATTAAAACGATTAAAAAATTATCTGAAAAAGGGGGCGAAAAAAAAGAGGCGAAAAATCTGTCAGAGCTAATATCGGCTAATACAGGCCGTAGGGTGCGGATTATTCCTCAAACGGGTGAAGGTTATGAAGCGACAATTCAGAAAATTGAAAATTCAAGTGTAATTCTGAAAACAAAAGATAAATGGATAATTACCGATATTTCGGAGATAAAAGCAATTGAATTTACAGAAGAACCATCACTGAAATACGACTATGAAACTGATAAAAACAAGCTTGGAATAGAATTTGGAACTTCAGGAACAAAAAATCTTGATATTATGTATCTGCAAAAAGGGATCAGTTGGATACCTGAATATTTGATAGAGCTTTCAGACGAAAAAAATGCAGTTCTTACATTAAAAGCTACTTTAATTTAATTTCCGGATTAAGAGGTAATACTTATTCTTATAGTTTTGATAATGAGCCAAATATTAATGCACTCTCAAATGTCATGACACAGCAGGTTCTTCCTGCAACCAGACCAGTTTCAGATATTGAATCCAGTGAATTTGATATGACGGAAGGAGGGTCGCGTGAAGATTTGTACTTTTATAAATGCAGTAATATTTTTTTAAAAAAAGGTGAGCGGGCTTCTTATGAATTGCTTTCTGCAAAGCTATTATATGAGCATGTATATGAAGTTACTTTACCACAAAATACATTGAACTATAGTTATTATTATTCCGACAGGGATAAAGATGCTGGAACCACAAACAAAGTATGGCATTCAATAAAGCTGAACAATAATACTCAAATGCCATGGACAACAGGAACAGCTATGGTAGTTAAGTATGAAAACGGAACAAACAAGCCGGTCAGTCAGGATATTTTAAAATATTCACCTGTAAAAAGCGAAACATATTTAAAAATTACTATTTCACCTGATATTTCAGTAAAAGACACTGATAAGGAAAAAAACCGTATGGAGAAAGCTAAAAAACGCAATAGTAATTATTACGACCAACTTACTATTGAAGGAAGCATTCAAATAAAAAATTATAAGGATAAACCTGTAAAGCTTACTATTAACCGTGATATATATGGTGAATTGATTAAATCGGATATTAATTGGAGCTTTACTAAAGTGCTGAATGATAATTACTATTACTATAATAATATTAATCCGTTGAACAATGTCAAATGGGAGCTTGAGCTTAACGGCGGTGAAGAAAAGGAAGTGATTTATAGTTATACTTTATATATTTACAGTAATTAATAATTTTTTTT
>JACQWN010000460.1 GCA_016209245.1 Bacteroidia bacterium | reverse complement strand
ACTTTAAGTAGATAAACAGCCGTACTGCCCACCTTTAACAATAGGAACATATTTTTTTTGACAGCCGGTTTTTCGGACAGATTTTTTATTTAAGTTTGAGCATTTTTAAAAATGGCATAAAAATAGTTTACAAATTATTTGAGATTCCTCTTTTGATAACTACTCCAAAAGTATTTGTAACATGAAAATTAATTATAATCAATTATATACTAATAATTTAACTAATTTGTTTGCAGCTTTAGCTGCTTTATGCTTTTCTTTCTTTTTCCATTCCTGTCAGAAAGATAAACCTGCACCTGCCGTTACAATTACTCCATCATCAGTAACAAGCTGGTACTATGATATTTTAGAATTCAGAGTTTCAGCTATATCAAGATCAATGATAAAAACAATTGAAATCGTTCCTGAATATGATAAAGAAAATCAATCAGTTACAGTCAGCAATTATACTCATTATTCAATTAATTACTATTATAAATTAACAATAGGTGCAAATGTCAATGACGGCAATATTTTTTTAGTAAACGTTAGAGTAACTAACGAGGATGGTGTAAGCGGTTCAACTTTTGCTATTATTAATATGGTAAAACGTTTTCCGCCTGTTATTAATCTCTCTCCACAGTCAGTAAATGCTTTAAAAAGTGATACGGTTAATTTTACAATAAATATTAATGCCCCTTCCCTGCTTAAAAAAGTGACAATTACACCCGATTTAGACAGTGTTGGTCAAAGCCGGACAATTACCTATTTTCCGGATAGTACTTTTGAAAATTATATTTATCAGTATTTCGTCAATGATACTGTTATTGCCGGGGAAGATATTATCATTTCTGTTTTTGCAGAGGATATTTATCACCTTACGGATAACAAGAACGCGACGATAATTGTGATTCAATAAAGTTCAACCTCTGAATGATTATCGAATTACGGTAACAGCTGAAAATAGGTAGTATCAATCCTGGTAATTGTTTACAATATTTTTTAAATGGTTATTTCAATACCTGTTTTTTTTATTTCATCAATAAAAGGGTCGCCTTTTTGGAAATAAGAAGTAGAGTATGTTTTCGGTTGAATCATATAATTGTTACGGAGTGCAGTAACAAAAAGCTGTATATCTTCAAAGCCAATGCCTGTGAATTCATCAGCAACAAGAGCAATATCAATATCGGAAAACCTTCGTTGCTTGTTCTTTGCATACGAACCAAAAAGTATCGCTTTTCGCAGATGAATTCCAAGCTCCTGTATATCGGATATAAGCTTTTCTGCCTTATTTATTGCACTTTGCTGTGTAGCCATTTTGCTATTTGTTTTACTGTATTAAATAATCCTTGTGTTTTCTTCTTAGTACATTTTTTATATATCAATGTCTGATAATCGGGATATCTTCCTTCCATTTGAAAATCATTCATTATTATAAGGAAATCCTTTTGCTCCGTTTCTAATTCAATGTTGGATTGTTCTAATAAAAATATTAGGTTGTGAATTCGAGGAGGGTAATTGCTTTTGTGATCCTGTACCCATAATGCTTTACAGATTTTCTCAAGGTACAAATGAGCAAAAAACAAACAATGCAAATAGCGTTTTGTCTTAAAAAGTTGAATGGCAGTTTTCAAATCCTCTTTTGAACTTTGAAGCCAGTATTCAATATGTTCCTGTTTAGTCATTTTCCAGTTATGTTTTTAATTCCAGTTCATAGAGATAATTCATATATTTTATGATTTTCATCTTCTACAAAATTTTCTAATTCTGTTTCCATGTACAATTCAATTGCTTCACGAATATTCGTTAATGCTTCTTCTTGAGTTTTACCTTGTGTCCAGCAACTTTTTAACGAAGGACAATGGGTTACATAATAGCTATCAACTCCTTTTTCTAAAATAATTTTTAATGTCATTTTTTATCTTTTTATAATGAGGTCTTTGTTATGAAATTAGTGACATATTGACCCATAAGTTTGGTATAAAATTAAAAACCAGACGCAAAATTAAAATTAAATTTATCATTTTGCGTCGCAAAGATAAGAAAAATTCTATTAATTACTAATGCCCCTTCCCTGAGCTTACGGATAACAAGAATGCAACGATAATTGTGATTCAATAAAGTTCATAATCTTTTGGGCTTCTTACTGAACTTCTGAATAATATTGATATTCCCCAGATAGGTCAGTATCTTCCGCAGTGTATCGTGTAAAAGGGTCAGGTACAGAGTGAAAGCAGCGAGCCAGATTATCAGACAATCGAACCAATATGTATCTATGAATATACCGAATAATTTTTTTACAGGAGCATAAAAATGCGCTCTGCCACAGTTCGATTCAGGGTATTTATATACCGGATCTTTAATTTGAATAAATTCATCGTATGCTTCATGGACACCAAGGTAGTTTAGCCCGTTCCCTGAAATATCCATTACCTTATTACTTACAATCTGTGCAAGCTTTTCATTATAATGCTCCTGCTTTAGCTTAATAAGGCCTTCATTCCCATCTGGAAATGATAATATCATTTTATTGACGATTTTATCATTATCTTCTAATATTTTATTGTTTATACTATTGAATT
>JACQWN010000459.1 GCA_016209245.1 Bacteroidia bacterium | reverse complement strand
TATACCAATGCAATTGCAAATACTATTGGTGTAATACGATGTTTGGCTGTTGATCCTTTCGATCCTACATTTAATACTGTTGATGCAGGAACTTGGTCGTCAGGAATATGGAAGACAACAAATTTGCAATCGGGCTCTCCTGTCTGGGAAAACATAGCTCCTGCGCTGAGCAGCACCGGTGTACAATCAATTATTATTAATCCTGTTAACCATGATATATACTGTTCTACAGGTTATTTCGTCTTTGAAGGTTATTATAACGAGGATGGCGCCTATGGTATCGGAATTTATAAATATTCAAATAATGAATGGAGCCAAATATTAACATTAGCGCCATCCGAATTTGAACCTATTCGTAATATTGTTTTTCATCCGGATGATTATGACAAAATTTATGCATTAGGCGTCAATAAATTGTGGGTAACTACAAATGCCGGTAGTAGTTGGGATCAAATGGTATTACCCACAAATGCGCTTGAAAGACATAGCCGAATATGTATAAATGAAGCTTATCCTGAGCAAATGGTCGTTGCAGGTCACGCTTTTATAGCATTAACACTTAACGGAGGAAATACATGGACAGAAGAAACCAATGAATTGTTAGGTACCGGGTATATCTATTCAGTAGCATATCATCCTGTAGAAGAAACTTTTTACGTTGCAACTGTAGGAACCTGGGGCGTAACACAGACATCAAACATTTACAAATATGATGCTGCAAACGACGCGTGGTTACTAATGGATTCCAATCTTTCATTAAGCGGGCGACATTATGTTATGGGGCTCTATATTGCACCGGATGGAACCATATATTTTGGTGGTATGCAATTAAAAAGACTTTCTCCAGATGTTTCTGGATATATTCCTATTGACTTAATTTATGGACATGTTGACATCAGAGATATTATTTTTCCAAACGGAATTAACGACGATATGATCCTTTTTACTAACGATGGAGGTATCAGAGGTTTTACCAATGCTAATTATTCCACTTTACATAATTACTGCGGAAATTTGAATTGTCTGCAAGTGCCAAATATAGGGATTTCTGAAAATAATTCAGAACATATAATGTTTGGCGCCTGCGATAATTATGTATGGAGAAAGAATGGAAGCAACTGGATTTGGCTTGCTTTTGGCGATGGTGGCAATGTTGAAATCAGCAATATAAATGCAAACAATACTTATGCGATGTCGTCAGGCGGAGGTGCGGGTAAACTTAGGTATTCAAGAGCTTACAGTTCCTTAATTTTAACGTCAGTTAGTTTATCAGATTTAGGTTCACCAATTGTTGCGCATCCTTATAATCCTGATATCGTATATTATGGAAGCTCATGGATGAGATTAGCAAAGGGGGTTTATAATGAAGGATGGAATTTCTCAAGTATAAGTACTTCTCCTGTCTGGTGCCCTGTATATGATATTGCTGTCAGTTCTGCTGACCCTAATCATATTTTATACTCAAAATATTGTGTTGATAATGGTGAAATTGGTTACTCAACAGACGGTGGGATATCGTTTTCTTATGTTACAAGTTCTGATTTGGACGAAATATCGATCTTGCACATACAAGCGATATTGAGTTTCATAATTGTATTCCTGATGCTTTCTGGATTACTTTTTCACGTATGTTTGAAGGTAAAAAAATTTACTATACTGAAAACGGTGGTCTGTCTTTTACAAATATAACTTATGATCTTCCGAATATTCCGGTGAATTGTATCCTGTATGATCCCGATAATGAAAGATTGTATATCGGAACAGATGCCGGTATTTACTTTAAAGAAGATGGTACGACTACATGGCTTGAAGACGGAAATTTACCGTACCGTATGATAATAACCGACATGAAACTTAATAAGGTATCAAATAAAATAATGATTTCTACTTGGGGACATGGGCTTTGGGAGGGTGAAATCGTCTGTAACTATGTAAATAACGAACTTGTAATAAACACAAATACAGTATGGAATTGCGACAAACGATTAAATCGTAAGGTAAGAATAAATAATAATGCTACTCTGACAATAATAAATTCAAATGTTTTGTTTCATAATGAAGCAGGTATAATTATCGAACATGGTTCTAAGTTAATCCTCGATGGTGGCAGGTTAACAAATTTTTGTGGTGATATGTGGCAGGGCATTGAAGTCTATGGCAACACCTCTCTCCCTCAGACCGAAGCCAACCAGGGCGTTATTGAATTGCTCAACGGCGCCGTTATCGAAAACGCCGAATGTGGTGTATTATTAGGCCGAACAAAAGCCGGAGGCTATTATCTTTCGTCATCAGGTGGAATAATCGAAGCAGATGAAACCTGTACGTTTAAAAATAATCGTGTAGCTATAAGATTTACCGATTATGCAAATGAGAATATTTCATACATTTATGGATGCAGCTTTATTACCGATAATGCTATGATACATCCCGAAATTGCAGATACATTTATTGTAATGCGTAATGTTCGTGGCGTTGAAATCAATGGCTGCACTTTCAGGAACGATTCACCTGACGATTTTGCATACTCCAAACGGGGTACAGGTATTAAAGGTATCGGTTCACAGTTTACAGTAGATAAATATATTGCATCGGAAACGGAATATCAAAGTAAATTCGAGAATCTGTATCGTGGCATATATGCGTCAAATTATAATTCAATGGTTTCTATATCTATTACTAACACCAGATTTATTAATAATGACAGAGGCATATACATATCATCGGTCAATTATCCTGTCATTAAATTTAACGAATTTGACGTAAAACAGGCTTCCACACAACCTGCTTATGGTTTATACCTATACAATTCAAAAGGCTTCAGCGTCGAGAATAATGATTTTACTTCATCCGACCATACCGGGAATTATGGAATATATGTTTATAATTCCAAGGATATTGCGGCATTGATATATAAAAATGATTTTTCATTTCTGAATAAAGGAATACAAACCGCTGGCGTAAACAAGCGCCTGCAAATACGCTGCAATACCTTTACGGATATGCACGCCGATGATGTGAATATAGCAATAACAGGCACAATAACAACGAAGCTCGGAACATGCTATACTCATTCGTCTGCTGCAAATAATATATTTACCGTATCGTGTGGCGATATGGAAATATATAGGGATATTTGGACAAATCCGGGGGTGAACTTTTTTAATTATAGCTATCAGCATAGCGAAGAATATAACCTTTCTCCTGATTGCTATAACCCGCAAAAAATATTATTATGGGAATGTCAGACCGATTTTGATCCTGCAGTATCCTGCCCTGATCTTGTAGCGTTTTCTCCATTGATATTAATCGCCACTATCAACAGCGCTAAAGAAACCTTAACCGCTCTCCCCAAAATAGACGCCGGCAACACCCAGGCGCTTCTCAATATTGTTTACAGCAACCAACCACCTGGCAAAATAAAAAATAAGCTGCTTGGACTATACTTGTCCGATACCGTATTAATTGCCGTTGTAAAACGCCCCGGAAAACCGCCCCTGCCGCCGGGAATTGTAAAGGAAATCATCATTCCGAATTCGCCGGTTACGGCAAAGGTAAAACAAGCGATAGATACGCGTGTACCCGCTCTGCCTACAGGAATACTCACGGAAATCAATAATGTGCAAACTGGTACATCAGCCCGTGAAGAGCTTGAAAATCAAATCGCTTACTACGAAGAGCAAAAAGGTGCGGCGACAAATGAACTTATACAATGCTATTTGTTCGATACTACTATTGTAAATGGCATGGACAGCCTGATAGCATTTCTGGCTGTACAACCTGATATTAGCTCAAAACAACTGCTGATACAGGCATATTTGCTTACCGAGCAGTGTAATCAGGCAAAAACCTTTCTCAACCAACTTCCGCAGCAAACTGACGAAGATTTATACTTTTATAAATTCTTCAATCTTCTCGCCGATAAATGTATTGCCGGCGAGAGTATTTATGACCTTCCACCTGCACAGGAACAAATTATACGTAACGTGCTGAACTCTGGTACAACCACAGTTGCCAATGCACAGGCATTGCTTACCCTCGTATTCGGCGAATATTTCCCCGAAATTTTCGAGCCGCTCATAGCCCCGGATAGCTTAAATATTACAGGTATTCTGTTAAGCGATTCAACCTGTGGCTCTGTTGCAATTGCCAATGCTAAAGTTTTTATCCTCAACAGCGATTCTACATTGGCAAACATTCGTCCTGCCCTTACCGACGCATCGGGTAATTTCAGGGTCAATTACTTCGACCTGCTGCAACTGAACGACACGGCGCTGTGTGCGTTTGGTCTAAGTGACGGGGTGGCTTTGAGTCACCCAGTCACTGATTTCCGGGCCATTTCGGAATGGCTCGACGCAAGCCCTGTTACGCTGCGCCTGTCACTGCCTGAAGCATCCGTAGCACTTGCCGACAGCATACTCTGCTTCGGCGATTCAGTTCTGTTTTGTTTCTTCGGTCTCAGGCGGGATTTCGCCTTATACATACCTGTGGTCGTTCGGTGATGGCGAAACGTCAACCACTGGTGCTCCTGTACATCTGTATGATTTGCCGGGGATTTATAATATTTCACTTATTGTTACCGACAGCGCCGGTTGCAGTGATACTACGGAACTACATGTTACGGTTCAAAGTTGCTATA
The DNA here is from genome assembly GCA_016209245.1 of Bacteroidia bacterium. Classification (GTDB taxonomy): domain Bacteria; phylum Bacteroidota; class Bacteroidia; order Bacteroidales; family BM523; genus JACQWN01. The sequence goes on along the minus strand of JACQWN010000459.1, from coordinate 444 downwards.
CAATATACGGTCATCTTTATGAAAATGCCGGTTGCGGCGGTATGCCGGTCCAAGGATATGAAATTGCACTTATTAATGAGACGATGGAAGTCGTGGCTTCCGTTACGCCTGCAATAACAGGAAGCGACGGGAACTTTGCATTCAGCTATTTTGAAATAATTAACCTCGACAGCATGGAATACTATTCGTTTGCAACGGCCGATGGATTTGAGCTGCAGCAGCCCGGGTTCAAAACACTCGCCGAATGGATGGCAGATGAGAACATAGAGTTGGTTCTTGCAGATATAAACGAACAATGGATTCAAACTTATGATGGCCCCGATTCTTTGTATGATGTAGGAACGGCAATAGATTTAGATGGAAATATTTATGTAGGAGGCATAACACAAAATTTATTAACAGACCATGATTATATAGTAATAAAATACGATCCGCAGGGAAATC
>JACQWN010000458.1:7959-21995 GCA_016209245.1 Bacteroidia bacterium | reverse complement strand
TTCGGACTTATTCTCTGTCAGTCGGTTTATGCTCAGTTGCAAACCGGAATCATAAGAGGGACAGTGACAGATGAATCAACAGGCAATATTATCGCTTATGCTAATGTTGCTTTATTGCAAGGTGGAAATACTATCAATTCTGTGCAGACAGATATTGGTGGAAATTTTTTGTTTAATTCAATAAATACAGGAAGCTATACTGTAAAAGTAAACCAGACGGGCTATGACGAGTTTGTACAAAAAAATGTTAAAGTCACAGGAGGTAATACAACCTTGTTATATCTAAAATTAAAAAACACTACCCTTCTTTCAAACTTAATCATAATGCCTGATTCGGCGTCAATGCCTCCCGCATCAACTGTTAAAACAAAAAAAGATTCTCGCGACTATTTCGCCAGATTAGATGGACGGATTGCAGGTGAAGGGAAAAAATGTGAAAGAGCTGCAGCTTCATATTGTCAAGCAATTGCAGGCCAAGCATATCAAATGCCTGCAGGAGATTTCGATGGTTATCTTCAGGATGGTGAATTTAACACGGAAGAATTTGATAAAATCACGGAAAATATTTTTCTGGAAGCGCTTACAAATCCTTTATCAACATTTTCGGTTGATGTTGACCGGGCTGCCTATTCAAATATCCGCAGATATTTGAATTACAATCAATTGCCACCAAAAGATTTAGTCCGGATTGAAGAAATGATTAATTATTTTGATTATACCTATTTCCTGCCCAATGGCGATCATCCCTTCTCAGTATATATGGAATATGGCGATTGCCCATGGAATGCTACCCATAAGCTTTTACACATCGGCTTAAAAGGTAAGGAATTCGGGCAAGAGAAAATCCCGCCGAGTAATCTTGTTTTTCTGCTTGATGTTTCTGGTTCGATGAGCGATGCGAATAAGCTCCCCTTATTGAAACAGGCATTCAAAATTTTGATTGAGAAGCTTCGTCCTGAAGACAGGGTTGCAATTGTTGTTTATGCGGGAGCTGCCGGCTTAGTGCTTGAGCCGACTTCAGGCGCCGATAAGGAAAAAATAATAAATGCCCTTGATAAGCTTCAGGCGGGTGGCTCCACTGCCGGTGGTGCAGGAATTAACCTTGCATACCAGATAGCAAAGAACAGCTTTATCAAAAACGGCAATAACCGCGTGATACTTGCCACCGACGGCGATTTTAATATCGGGCAAAGCAGCGACGGCGATATGGTTCGCCTCATTGAAGAAAAAAGAAAAGACGGAATATTTATCTCAATCCTTGGCTTTGGCATGGGCAACTATAAAGATTCCAAGATGGAAAAAATCGCCGACGCAGGAAATGGAAATTACGCCTATATTGATAATATCCTTGAAGCGAAAAAAATGTTTGGAGAAGAGCTGTGGGGAACTCTTTATACTATTGCAAAAGATGTTAAAATACAAATCGAATTCAATCCTTCAAAAGTCAAAGCATACCGCCTGGTCGGTTATGAAAATAGAATGTTGCGTAAAGAAGATTTCAACGATGATAAAAAAGACGCAGGAGAAATTGGCGCCGGCCATACGGTTACCGCGTTATATGAAATTATTCTCGCCGGCTCACAGGAAACCACCGGTAATGTTGATAAGCTGGAATATCAAAATACAAATGTGGTTCAAAGCAATGACCTGATGACGCTTAAGCTCAGATATAAGCTCCCCGATGCTGATACCAGCAAGCTTATTGTAGAGCGTGTATCGGAAAATAATATTAAAAACCGTCAGATGTCAGAGAATTTCAGATTTTCAGCAGCAGTCGCCGAATTTGGTATTTTACTCAGAGACTCTGAATTTAAAGCAAATGCCACCTTTGACCAAACACTTGAGCTCGCCAGAAATGCCAAAGGTATTGATAAATATGGCTACAGAGCCGAATTTATTAAGCTCGTCGAAGTTGCTAAGATTTTATCTAACCCCGAGACAGCTACAAAATAACCGCGACTCCTCCATATTTGACAGCGGTAAGAGGTAGCCGGAAATGGCTACCTCTTTCTTTTTCACTTGCCTTTTTTGAAAAAAAATAGTTATTTTTGATACCTCAACACATGAATATTAGAATAAAATAGTTATTTTTGTGCAAAAATTATATTATGCCGGAATTATTAATAAAATATAAAGACAAGAGGGCATTAAATGCTTTAATTGATTTTTCAAAGTATTTTAATTTCTCTATTTTATCTTCTATGCCCAATAATAAAGAAGAAGCATTTTCAATTAATGGTGTTGCAGTATTACAAGGAGATAGTTCAATAGATACATCCGACTTAGAAGTAATATTTTCTAATAGAAATATTAATGCAAAAATTTTAAGAGAACAAGCATGGCAACGGAAAAAATAATATGTGATACTGATGTTCTAATTGATTATTGGGATATTGCAAACAAACGACATAATGAAACTAAAGAGATTATTGAACACAAGATAGGGCTTGATAATATAATAATTTCTGCAATAACTAAAAAAGATTATAAATTCATAAGCAAACTAAAGCTTTACAAAAAGTAAGTTAATAAAGGATAACGACCAGTTTTGGTTTTATCCATCATCTGCCTGTTTATAGTATAATTTTTATAACTTTCGGTTGAAGATAAAAAATTTTTAATTTTGCAATGAATTACAAAACCTCACAGGTTTCCAAAACCTGTGAGGTTTAAGACTTAACCTTACTCAGATGCAAAAAATTGATTTTTTAGAATCCTCCTTTTATTACCACATATTTAACCGTGGCAACAACGGAGAAAATATTTTTATTGAAGACAGAAACTACCGTTATTTTATTGAATTATTATCAAAACATATCTCATCGGTGGCAGATATTTATTGTTATTGCTTGCTTAAAAATCATTTTCATTTACTTGTCAGAATAAAAGAGCAAATACCTGAAAACATAAAAAATATATCTCAGCCCTTTTCTAATTTTTTCAATGCCGATAGCAAAAGTATTAATAAAGCATATAACCGTACAGGCAGCTTATTTGATGAAAGATTTGAAAGAAGACGAATCACAGATGAACAATATTTAAAACAAGTTGTTGTTTATATTCATCTTAATCCGGTAAAGCACGATTTTACTGAAAATTTCAAAAAATTTTCCAATTCATCATATCAGACAATTATTTCTGATAAACTTACAATACTTAAAAATGATGAAGTTATTAATTGGTTTGATGATATAAATAATTTCATTTACTGTCATAGAGAACGATTTATTAGATACGAAAATATTATTGAAGAAATTGAGAGGTCAGATTATTAGGATAAAACCAAGACCTCACAGGTTTTCAAAACCTGTGAGGTCTGATAACCAAATCTTTATGACATTATCATCTAATGTGTTAATGACAGACCACAACCAGTTCAAATATGCAAAGCATTAAATTATCCTGTATTGCATTTCTATCTATTTGGTTCTCCGATTTACACGCGCAACCAAATAACATGCTCCAATGCGTCAGGTATAAAATTGACTATCCCGATGCCGACCTGCTGATAGTTTTCGACAGCACAATGACAAATGTGAAGGAATCGGGCTTAAGCTATGTGAACAGACACATTTTGTATAAGATATTGACACCAAAAGGGGCAATGAACCTTAGCGTAATAAAATATGACTATGACCCCCAAACAGCTTATGTAGAAATATTAACAGCGGTTATATATCATAAAAACGGGGAAGCCGAAGAGCTTAATATTAAAAATGTGAAAGATTATCCGGCGCCTGCACACATGATATTCTGGGGTGCAAGGCAGAAGATGCTTGAAATCGGACGGCTTGAACCCGAAGAACATGTTGAAATTTCAGTGTTCCGCAAGGGCTTTACATATGCATTGCTGCAACCCGACGACGATGAACGGTATATTCCCCCGATGCGCGGTCATTTTTATGATATAGTTGAATTCTGGAATGAAGCTCCTGTCATTGAAAAAGTTTACAACATTTACATTCCTGATTCTAAAACCGTCAGATATCAATTTTATAATGGGCTCGTTGATACTGCTATCATTCATAAACCTGGAATTATTCAATATATTTTTACAATGAGGAATATCATGCCTTTGAAAAAGGAGCCACAGATGGTCGCTTTTTCCGATGTCGCTCCAAAATTGCTTATCTCAACCAGTCCCGACTGGAAATGCAAATCAAAATGGTTTTATAGTGTAAATGAAAACTATGGCAGCTTTGAATCTACTCCGGAGATAAAGAAAAAAGTAGAGCAAATCCTGCAAGGGGCAAAAGACCAAACGGACACTATTTCCCGTCTGACGCATTGGGCAGCCGATGAAATAAGATATTCGGGCATTTCTATGGGCAAAGGCGAGGGCTATACTTTACACAAAGGAGAAATGACTTTCACCGACAGATGTGGCGTTTGTAAAGATAAAGCAGGCATGCTCATTACACTGTTACGTGCCGCGGGTTTCAAATCTTATCCGGCAATGACAATGGCGGGTTCACGGATTGATGATATTCCTGCCGACCAGTTCAATCACTGCGTTGTAATTGTCAAACTATCTGATGGACAGTACCACTTGTTAGACCCTACCTGGGTGCCTTTTGTAAGGGAGCTTTGGTCAAGCGCCGAACAACAACAAAACTATCTGATGGGCTTACCCGAAGGTGCCGACCTTATGATTACCCCTTTATCACCACCTGAAAACCATTATTTCAGAATTACCGGCAGTTCCGAATTATTATCCGATGGAACACTTAAAGGGCAATTGGTGGTTACTGCCGAAGGTCAATCCGATGCAATGCTTCGAAGAATGTTTGTCAGAAATTACAAAGCCGAATGGAACAATCTTATCCAAAGCGAATTAATTAAATCAGCACCCAAAATTTCTCTTTCTTCAATCAAATTTAATAACCCCTACGATTATTCTTCGCCATTAAGCATAAGTATCGAATATCAAATACCGGAATATGCCGTTATTACTGATGAGGAAATTATATTTATTCCGTTAGCCGCTTTGAATCTTTTTTCGAAATATACCCCTCATATCGGATTTGATACAAAAGCAGAAAAAAAAGAATTTCCATTTAAAGATCGTTGCAGCCGCCTGGTCGAAATTGAAGAAACCGTTAAATTGCCATACCCGGCTGAAATAGCTTTTTTGCCTGATACTTTGAAATCGAATGGAAGCGGCGCCGATTTTGAAGGTTGGTATTCATGCTCGAACCAATCCTTCGACACCGCTCAGGACAAGTATATAAAATTACATGAACGCGCAGCTTATAAAAAAAGAGTTTATGAACCCGACGACTGGCCTTCATACAGAGAAGCAATATTGCTGCAAAACAGATTTGCCAAGGAATATATTATTTTAAAAAAAATACCTAAGAATTAGCCTGATTTATTATACTATGAAACAGATTTTATCTTTCAACCACCGGGATTATCAGATTATAAAAAGATTTATATTCATAAATCTTTTTGGATTTGGAATAGCCACTTTTATCCTTTCATGTTCTAATCCCGAAAAAGAACACCGGCTGCAAAAAGTACAGGAGCTTCAGCGGCAGCTCGATAAAGCAGATAGTATCTTACGTACCCATTACCACGATAGTATTAATATAATTTATGACGATGTCAATAATAAGGTGGCTTTTATAGTTAATAATATGAAAACCATGCCTGAAAATGATTCTCTTTCAATGTTAATCAGCAGGTTTGCCAACATTAAAAAGACGCTGAAACGGTTTTTTGAAGCGGAACAGGAACTGTCGGAACAAATATCTAATACCCGCTCGCAGTTGTATAATTTACAGTATGATGTGGCAAATTCTTTGGAAACAATCGAGAATTTTGATAAATATTATAATGATGAGCAAAAAGCAATTCAGAAATTGTGCTTTCAGGCATCTAAACTACAAAATATTGAACCCGAGCTGCACGTTTATTATAAGCTTAAACCGGTAATTGAAAAATTTTGTGTTAGTCTATTTTAGAAAAAAGATGATAATATTTAAGCATGTAGAAACGTTGCATGCAACGTCTCTACGCTTATATATTATCATCTTTCTGTGTACAAATATCTGTTTCGCCCAGATAGACCCAAACGACAGCCAGCTTGCCTTAGAGTATTATAAAAACAAGGAATTTGATAAGGCGGCAGCGCTTTATGATAAACTCTTCAAAAATACAAATTCACCCATTTTTTTTGAATATTATATACAATGCCTGATTGAGCTGGACGATTATAAAACAGCCGAAAAAGCTATAAAAAAACAGATTAACAAAAATCAAAGTGAGCTTGCTTATTATATTGAGTTTGGCGGTTTGTATAAATCTCAGGGGAAAAACCCAGAGATGCTCGGGCAATATGAAGAGGTAATTAAAAAGCTGCAGCCTTCGACCAATCAGATAATTAATATAGCAAATACCTTTATCCGCAAAGGTGAATTCGATTATGCCGAAAAGGCATATCTTAAGGGCCGCAAGCTTTTGAAAGGGGCTTATGATTTTAATATGGAGCTAGCCTCTGTTTACCAATATACTCGGAATTATCAGCAAATGCTCGACGAATATCTTGATTTGCTTGTAAAAGATGATAATTTTATTCAAAGCGTCCAGAACCGGCTGCAAAATATTATATACGAAGATCCTGAAGGCAGCCTGGAAAAAATGCTTAAAACATCGCTTTTGATAAGAATTCAGAAATATCCGAACAAAAGTATTTTTTGTGAGCTTCTGATATGGCTGTATATACAGGAAAGAGATTTTCATAATGCCATGCTTCAGTCGCAGGCATTAGATAAGCGGTTTGATGAAAACGGAGAGCGGCTTATCGTTTTAGGCCAGTTGGCGCTTGCAAATGAAGCTTATGATATTGCGGTTGAATCGTATAAATATGTAATAAACCTCGGCGTTTCATCACCTTTTTATCTTCAGGCGAAATTTGAATTTCTTAGTTCATTGTATCAAAAAATTACAAAGACGATTTATAAGAAGCAGGATTTGCTCGATTTGGAAATTAATTATCTGGATGCCTTAAAGGAGCTCGGTGAAACAAAGGAGTCGTTTAATATCATTAAAGAGCTGGCACATTTACAAGCATTTTATCTTGATAAACCCGGAGATGCGATTGAACGGCTAAACAGGGCGATTAAAATATCCGGTATCGGACGCGACCAGCTTGCTGAAGCCAAGCTTGAGCTTGCCGATGTATTATTATACGACAATCAGGTTTATGATGCAATAATTATGTATGCCCAGATTGAAAATCAAAACAGGGATAATCCGATCGGTTATGAAGCCCAGTTCAGAAAAGCCAAAGTAGCTTATTATACCGGAAATTTCAAATGGGCACAGGCACAGTTGGATGTGCTCAAAGCAAGCACTTCCAAGCTGATTGCAAACGATGCCTTTGAGCTCTCGCAGCTTATTTCCGATAATACCGCACTCGATACAACCGAAATTCCTATGACTATCCTTGCACGTGGCGATTTGTTGCTTTTCCGAAACAAAGATTCATTAGCCGTGCTAACTTTCGACACTATTCTACAGAATTATTCCACTCATTCTTTATCTGATGAAATACTTTTCAGAAAAGCCAAAGTATTTCAGAAAAACGGCAATTATTCAAAAGCCGCTGAATACCTTCAGCAAATAGTTAATAATTACGCTTATGATATTCTTGGCGATGATGCCACATATTATCTTGCCCAGCTTAATGAAATAAAATTCAGAAATAAAGAAAAAGCCATGGCGCTATATAAAACTTTGTTGCTGAATTACCCCGGCAGTATTTATGTAGTTGATGCCAGAAAAAAATACAGAATATTACGCGGTGAAGAAATAAATACCCAGGAAAAACCGGAACGTAATATTTTTATGGAATAGATTCAGAAAATAAAGTGCAGGGCAATAGAGGCGCGCATTTCCGCATTTTGAAAAGTTGGTAGTAGTAGTTGGTAGTTAGGTAGAGCAGCCCGACTACCAACTACCCCTACCAACTACCAACTCGTAATTGTTGCTGAAATTTACACCGTGTAAAGTATAATATTATGGATTTTGTTTTTAAGTAAAATGAGCATATCTTTGCAAACCGTTTAAACTAATTCACAATGAAAAGAACATATCAACCCTCGAAAAGAAAAAGAAAGAATACCCACGGGTTCAGAGAAAGAATGGCTACGGCTGATGGTCGTAAAATTTTATCTGCAAGAAGGGCAAAAGGCAGAAAGAAACTTTCCGTATCCGATGAACCAAGGCATAAGGTTTAATGTTGGCAGTTGGTGTTGGGTAAGAGCTTTCTTTTTTTCATTTCACCGATTAATCGGTCATCGAATATTTCAACACCGGCTTGATTCAAATGGTACAAGTCATAAAAATGATGAGCTGAATTAAGTGGATGCTGCAGGGAATAATCCAAAAGTTCAACTTTGTATTTCCTTATAAGCGGTAAAACTTTTTTCATAAACTTTAAATGCAGTTCGGCCGTATAATCTTTGCGGCAGGGATGGCATACAAGCACCACTGGTAATTTATGCAACTTACAGTAATCAAGAAGTTTTTCAAAATAGCAAAGTTGTGTTTCGTCAATTTCAGAATCGAGCCGGTCAATTGACAGCAGCGCTTTCCTTTTTGATTTGCTCATTGCCGATAAAGAGTCGAATGTTTCGAGAAAACCGTTGCTAACATAACTGGAATCGAAAAAAAAAGGACCTTCAAATTTTTGAAATAATCTTAACGACAACATATTTAAGGTTCTGATGTCGTATTGATGCCATGCTGCATCAAAAGCGACTTTATCATCTTTCAGATTCTGTGTAAGGTCGGCAGTTGATTCAAATCCGTCGGTTTGAAATGCTTCAATATTTATATCAAAAATTAACAGCCTGCAATTTTCAGATGATATATAATTTTTAAGCAGGATATATGAATTTTTTACCGACTGATTGCTTGTTCCAAGATTGAAAGCGCTGTAATCCGCCGATTTGAAAATTCTCGGGTCATAACCTCTGTATGCAAGTGAAGAACCTAAAATAAAAATGTCATATTTTTTTTCAGGCGTAAATTCCTGAAATTTTTGATATGTATCTCCCCCCTTCCACAAAAGATATTTTGAAGTGTAACAAATCAAAGGATGCCCTTGGTAACGTAAAATATACATTTTTATAAATATTGCTGCATATATTAAAAAAGTTAATAAAATAAATTTTAATAATGTATAAAATAGCTTTTTCATCTAGTTAGAACTGAAAATAAATAAACTCTATTTCACCAAAAGCTCCGAAAATAATGATAATTGCAAGCAATACGGGATAGAGCAATTTTTCAAGAAACGGATATACAGGTGAAATCTGCTGTTCAATAAATTTAGTTATTTTAATATCGGTTAACATGAACAATATTAATAAAATTAATGTAATTCCAAGCCAACCTATCCCGATATTATCAACTAACTTTATAAAGCTGTTAAAATCATATTTGTAAATAAAAATTTTTTCGATGACTACAAAGCTGTCATTCAGGTTTTCAGCCCTGAAAAAAATAAAGCAAAACAATGTAAAACAAAATGTAATAATTATGCTGCTCTTTATATAGAGCCATGAAGGAAGTAGCTTCGCCAGTCTTTTTCTTGCATTTTGCGTGAATAATTCATATATTAGTGCAATTCCCTGCAAGACCCCGAAAATAATGTATGTCCACCGTGGGCCATGCCACAAACCGCAGAAAATAAAAGTCACAAAAATAGAAAATACCATTGCCGCTTTGCCCCAATTTTTACAACTGAGCATAAGAGGATAATAAAGATAATCTCTCAGCCATGTTGAAAGGGAAATATGCCATCGTCGCCAGAACTCGGTAACATTCCTGCTCAGATAGGGATGATTAAAATTTTTCATCAAATCGTACCCAAGTATTTTTGCAGCCCCTGTTGCAATATCGGAATATGCAGAAAAATCGCAGTAAAGTTGAAAGGCGAATAACAACGAGGCAAGAAGCACCGAATACCCGTCATAAATTTCGGGTTGCATATAAATTTTATCAACAATTACAGATATTCTGTCAGCGATTACAATTTTTTTAAACAATCCCCAGAGCATATATTTGATACCTGTTATAGTACGTTCGTAATCGAAGCTGTTCTGATTATAAAATTGAGGCAGAAGGCGTGTCGAGCGTTCAATAGGCCCTGCAACCAATTGTGGAAAAAACGAGACATATAAAGCGAATATTCCTGCATGTTTTTCCGGCTCACGCTGTTTATAGTAAACATCGAGCGAATAGCTTAAAGTCTGAAAGGTGTAAAAAGAGATACCTACAGGTAATAAAATATCAAGATTTCTTACCGGGTATGCAATATCGAAATGCTCGAACACAAGCCGGACAGAATCGTTGAAAAAATTAAAATATTTAAAAAAGAACAAAAAGCCAAGATTGATTAAAATACCTGTCCACAAATAAAACTTTCGTTGCCTGTGGGTTTGCGATTTGCCGATAAGCAAACCGGAATAAAAGGTTACTACTGTCGAGCAGACTAGCAAAGTTGCATAAACAGGTTTCCAGCTCATGTAAAAATAATAGCTTGCAACAAGCAGCAAGAGCCACCGGAACCTGTGGGGCAATGTAAAATACAGAATTGTTACAATAAGAAAAAATACTATGAAAGCGAAAGAGTTGAACAACATTTCATTTTTGTATTTTATTATTTATTAAATTAATCATATCACCGATATTTTTCAGAGTCATTACTTCATATCCTGATATTTTAATATTAAATTCTTTTTCCACGGCAACTATTAAATTCAGATGAGCCAGCGAGTTCCAACCATCTATATCGGCGGCTGTCATTTCAGGTTTAATCACAAGGTTATGGTTCCCGAAGACTGTACGGAATATTCCCGTGAGGCGTTCTGTTACTTTATCCATATTTTTTTTATTTGAACATATCTATTCTTTCCTGCATTCAGTATAGAAAACGAAAGCCGGCATCCTTAAAAAGCCGGATATCATCTTCAAAATTTGTCCCGGCAGTAGTAAGCATATCGCCAACCAGTGCAGCATTAATCCCTGCATGAAGCATTTTTTTCTGAAGATGAATAATTCTGGTTCTTCCGCCGGCAAACCGCAATTTAGCATCAGGCAAAATGAAACGGAAAACAGCAATAGTTGTCAATATTTCATCATCCGAAAGCATTGGAATACTTTCGAGAGGTGTGCCGGGAATGGGATATAAAATATTAACCGGAACCGATTTAACACCAAGAGCCCGCAATTCAAAAGCCATCTCAATGCGTTGCTCCATGGTTTCGCCCATTCCGATAATACCCCCTGAACATACACTAAGTCCCGCTTTCATCGCATTTTTTATGGTTTCAATTTTTTCATGATAAAAATGCGTTGAACACATTTTTGGAAAAAATGAAGAAGCGGTTTCCAGATTACAATGATACTGTTCTACCCCGGATTCTTTCAGCGCACATAATTGTTTATAACCAATGAGGCCTAAAGAAGCGCACAAACGAATATTGTTTTCTTTTTTAATCTGTTTGTAAATCTCACAAATTTTGTTCAGCTCATTCACGGAAACCGATTTTCCACTAGTAACCAACGAATAGCGATGAATACCCAGCTTTTCATTTTGTTTTGCATCACTTAATGCTTTCCACGAACTAATCAGAGCGTATTCTTCAATTTGAGTATTATAATGCACCGATTGGGCGCACCATTTACAATCTTCGGGGCATCTGCCCGAACGAGCATTAATTATCGAGCATAATTCAAATGAGTTACCGGTAAAATGCTCCCGGATTTCATTTGCCGCCTTATATAATTCTTCTTTTTCATTGAATTGACTAAGGGCATTCGCCTCGTTACAGTCAATTTCGCTACCCTGAATTACTTTGTCTTTTAATGCTCGAATAATGTTCATTTTGTTATCCTTAATTAATTATAAGTAATCATTCAGTAAGAAATCAATCATATTATACCATTTTACTCCATCTCTTTCAGAGCCAAAGTATTTATCTAATGACAATACTATTTTCGATTATATTTGATTGTTTACAAAAATAATTAAAAAAATCGGATATAATAGAATTTTTAAAATTTATAACTTTGACACAAAAACTTTTAAGGATAAGAAATAATATAGACATTTATGTATCTTTACAACATGAATTAATAATGCGAATTAAGGGTTGAAAAAGTAATGTTTATAATAAAAGTCATCTATCTGTATAACAAAATGTTATTTCATATGTATATTATCCCACCGAAGTACGAATTTTTTACGAACTTACGAATTACGAATTTGCCAGCCATGAACCCTTTCGTAATTCGTAAATTCGTATTTTTTTCGTACTTCGGTGGAATAATAACGTTTATACCTAAATAGTTACGAATAATTATTTTAAACATATAGTACTATGACTGAAAAAGAGATTAGAAATTTTTTTGAAGAAATAAATAATCGCAAAATTATTGTGCTCGGCGATGTTATGGTTGACTCTTATCTCTGGGGCAAGGTTGAGCGTATATCGCCTGAAGCGCCAATACCGGTTGTAGGGGTTACAAAACGGGAATATCGCCCCGGAGGCGCTGCAAATGTGGCTTTAAATCTATGGAACCTTGGCGCTAAACCTGTGATATGTTCCGTAATTGGCGATGATGCATCTGGGAAAATTTTCTTCGATTTATTGAAAAGCAGGGATATGAGTACAGAGGGTCTGATTGTGAAAAAGGAAAGGAAGACAACATTAAAAACCAGGGTAATCAGCAGCAACCAGCACCTGCTTCGCATAGATGATGAAAATATAAATTCTTTATCCAAGCCTGTTGAAAATGAGTTAAGTTATAGAATTAACGAAATACTTGAAAGGCAAATCATCTCTGCAATAATATTTCAGGATTATGATAAAGGCGCTATAACACAAGGTTTGATAGAAAGTGTGACTGAAATGGCTGTCAGAAAGAACATTCCGGTACTTGTGGATCCCAAAAAACGGAATTTTAATTATTATAAAAATATAATTTTGTTTAAGCCGAATTTCAAAGAATTAACCGAAGGGCTTAAATCCGACCTCGATAAGTCGAATTTTGCAGGAATATTTGAAACAGTTAAGCAATTACATAACAGGAACATCGAATATGTAATGGTGACTCTATCCGAGCTTGGAATATTAATCAGTCATCAAGGGATGTACTATCGAATTCCATCGAAAGTAAGAGATATAGCCGATGTCAGCGGTGCAGGCGATACTGTCATTAGTATTACCGCTCTTTGCCTTATAGCGGGCATGGAAGCAAAGAATATAGCAGCCATAGCCAATATTGCCGGAGGGCTTGTATGCGAAAAAGCCGGTGTAGTGCCTGTTGATAAAGCTCAATTACTTGAAGAATGTATTATTCATTTTGCAAATACCTAATGTGCGGTATCACAGGGATATTATCGTTCAATGAAAACGGGGGAAAATTTCTTCATAAGGCAAAATCCGCTGTTTTATCATTAAACAGCAGAGGTCCTGACGGGAATGGAATATATTCGCATAACAATGTTGTACTTGGCCATACACGTCTTGCAGTTATTGATACTTCGGAAGCCGCATCCCAACCATTTAGCGACTTCACAGGACGTTTCACCATAGTATTTAACGGTGAATTTTCTGACTATACACGGTATCGTATAATTTTGCAGCAAAAGGGCATCCCTCTCAAATCTAACAGCGATACTGAAGTTCTGCTCTATTTATATATTCAGGAAGGTATTTCATGTCTGGAAAAAATAAACGGTTGCTTTGCATTTGCCATTTATGATAAAGCCGAAGAATCGTTAATATTAGCAAGAGACAGAACAGGCATTAACCCTTTACTGTATTATATTGATAATGATAAATTTATCTTCGGCTCGGAAATGAAAGCTTTACTTTCTTATAATGTTCCAAAAGAAATTGATTATATTTCTTTATATAATTATTTTCAATTAAACTATATTCCTTCCCCATATTCTGTTTTCAAAAATATAAAAAAACTTACACCTGGCGCATATCTTACGGTTAAAGCCGGAAATT
>JACQWN010000458.1:0-7875 GCA_016209245.1 Bacteroidia bacterium | reverse complement strand
ATTCTATTCCACAAGCATGGAATGCTCAAACAACAATTCAATATCCTGATGCTAAAAAGCGTCTGGAATCGTTAATGGAACAAGCTGTAAACAGGTGGATGGTCGCCGATGTTCCTATCGGAGTATTTCTTAGCGGCGGAATTGATTCATCAATAATTACGGCTTTAGCCACACGTTTTTCAAAGCATATAAATACTTTTACCATCGGCTATAAAGATGAACCGTTTTTTGATGAGACATATTATGCAAACCTTGTCGCAAAACAATATAGCACCCAGCACACATGCTTTTCATTATCGAATGACGATTTGCTTGAAAACATGTTCAGGGTTCTGGATTATATTGACGAACCGTTCGCCGATTCATCGGCTCTGGCAGTATATATTTTGAGCATGCATACAAGGGAAAAAGTTAAGGTTGCCCTTTCGGGTGACGGCGCCGACGAAATGTTTGCAGGATACCATAAACATGCTGCTCATCTTATGGCACGAAATCCAGGTATTTTAGGCCCGCTGATTAAAGCAGGCGGAGCTTTATTGAAAAATTTGCCACAATCGAGAAATAATATATTTAGCAACAAAATACGACAATTAAATCGTTTCGCACAAGGGTTAAAGCTTTCCGATGAAGAAAGATATTGGCGTTGGTGCGGATTGGCTGATGAAACCGAAGTAAACAGACTTTTGAAATTTAATATCGAAAACAACGAATATATAAAACGAAAAAAAGTTCTTTTACAGTATATTGGAAAAACAAATCAAATGGATAGATTAGATATAAATGATATTTTGTATTCCGATATGAATCTGGTTTTGCAAAGCGATATGCTTGCCAAGACCAATCTTATGTCAATGGCTAACGGGCTTGAAGTGCGTACCCCGTTTCTTGACCATACTGTAATAGATTTTATTTTTTCATTGCCCTGTTATTATAAAATCAACACACATATAAAAAAGAAAATATTACAGGAAACATTTAGTCCGTTTCTGCCGCCGGAATTATTTAACCGTCAAAAACACGGATTTGAAGTGCCTATGCTGAAATGGATGAGACGAGAATTAAAACCCTTAATATTAAATGAACTGCTAGAAGAAGAGTTTATCAGAGAACAGAAAATTTTTCATTACGAATCAATACGAAGCATGATAAACAGATTATTTTCAAAAAATCCCAAAGATATACATGCAAGAATATGGGCTTTAGTTGTATTTCAGCATTGGTGGAAAAAATATTATCAATAGATATATTGACATTGTTAAAAAAATTTTTTAAAATATTGTTATATTAATACGTCGGTAAACTCTCCAAGAGTTGCATGTAAATAAAATACAACATTCTGAATATCATCTTATTCCGAATGTAAATTAATAGAGCATTCAACTCTTGGAGAGTTCTGATTAACAATTATTTTAAAAAATTTATCGAACTAATGTTATATAATACAGGAATTTAATAAATTTCTTGATTATCTTTGTAATTATTTTAAAAATATGCCGAAGGTATTAAGGATAATAAACAGATTTAATCTTGGGGGACCAACCTATAATGCGACATACCTCACCAAATATATGGCGCCTGAATTTGAGACGCTTCTTGTAGGGGGTTATAAAGACCCGTCTGAAGAAAATTCCGATTTTATCGTAAAAAATTTAGGAATTGAACCGGTAATAATTCCTGAAATGAGGAGACAAATAAATCCGCATAAAGATTTTCTGGCATATATGAAGCTCAAAAAAATAATACATGAATTTAAGCCCGATATTGTTCATACTCATGCCTCAAAGGCGGGCTCTTTAGGCAGAACGGCCGCATATCATTGTAATGTTCCTATTATCCTGCACACTTTTCATGGACATGTTTTTCATTCCTACTTTAATTCTTTAATGGCCAATACATTTATTACTATTGAACGGAGGCTTGCAAAATTATCTACGAAAATAATCGCAGTAAGTGAAAAACAAAAGGAAGAGCTTGCAGGAAAATATAAAATAGCCGAGCCCGAAAAAATCATTATAATACCACTAGGATTTGATTTCACAAGATTCAGAGAGAATATGGCAGAAAAACGGATTAAATTCAGAAAAGAATTTTCCGTTAATGACGATGAAACAGCAATTGCCATCATCGGCCGGTTGGTGCCCGTTAAAAATCATGCCGCATTTCTTGAATCAATAAAATATGTAAAAGAAAAAAGTTCAAAAAAAATACGTGCATTTATTGTTGGTGATGGTGAATCGAGGGCGGATATCCAAGCTTTATGCCGGCAACTGAAGCTCGATTATACAGATTCAATAACAGAAAATAAACCTGCAACAATAACTTTTACATCATGGATAAAAGACATAGATTATGTTTACGCCGGAATTGATATCGTTTCATTGACCTCGCTCAATGAAGGAACCCCGGTAAGCATTATCGAAGCCCAAGCCGCCGGCAAACCTATTGTCAGCACTATTGCAGGTGGAATTGAAAATATTGTAATCCCGGGTGAAACAGCTATTCTTGTTAAAAACAGAAATATTAATGAATATTCCCGTAAATTACTTTCTGTAGTTGAAGACGAAAACCTTGGCAAAAAACTGGCATCAAAGGGCTGGGATTTTGTCAAAAACAAATTTCATTATACACGGCTGGTTGAAGATATGAAAAAACTATATAATAATTTGTTAAATTAAAAATTTTTATATAAATTTGCATAACATTTTATTAACCAAAATTATTAAACTATGAAAAAGTTATTTGTTTTTACAGTGATAACATTATGTTGTTATCAGGCATCTTTTGCACAATCAGCAAAAACTGCAAAAGACATTTTTACTGCAGCCGAAATATATTGGTTCGGGCTTGATTTTTCGCAGTTGAAATGCATAGGTGATGGATTTTCAGACGCTTATGACATTAAAAATAAGTTCTTTAGCGAATGGAACAAGTTAGTGATAACCGAAGGTGAGAGATATAATTTTAAGAAAGCTTTAAGAAAAAACAGTGTTCCTTTCGACATTTCCATGATTGAAAAAGTTAATAGCCAGGTTAATGCTGATAAGCTCGTTCTTTATAGCACAATTGGTATAAAAGAATTAGACCAGACTACAGTCGAAGAGTTAGTCAAAAAATACACCCTTCCTATAAATGAAGGAATAGGACTGGTTTTTATTATTGATTCATTTGATAAGACAAAAGTCACGGGGACAATGTATGTTACTTTTTTTGACCTTGCTACAAAAAAAGTATTATTAACTGAAAAGATGGAAGGCAAGGCTGTCGGAGTGGGTTTCCGGAATTTTTGGGCAGGAACTGTTTATAGTGTCTTAAAAGAAATAACATTGACAAAATACGATAATTGGAATACTTTGTATAATAAATAGGACACTCTGTTCAGAGCAAAGGAATTTCAAAACATAAAAAGCGGAAGCTTTTATGGTAACTTCTCAATAAGTTGTGGCAAATATAAATGATTCATAACCCATAACAAAAATAAAAAAAAAATAAAATAAAGTTATTAACACTCGATTATTAATAAAAAATAAAATAACGTGAAAAACGAAAGAAAATAATTATGAATATTGCCCTGTAATAAATCGGACAAATGGAAGTCAGGGATAATCAAGTCATATTAACTATAACTGAATATGAAAGTATGCTTTCTACCATCAATACGATGAAAACAGAAATAGAAATGTTGAAAGCCGAGATACGGTTATTAAAGTGTCATCCCCAAAAGCCAAACATCAAACCGAGTAACCTAGAGGATCCATCGAAAAAAGGAGCGAGTCAAAATGCAGAAAAACGAGCTGGCTCTGCAAAGAGAGAGAAAACAAAAACACTCCCAAAGGAATTGGAAGGATGCCATTTTGGAACAGAACTTCGGAAATTTATCCTCTATCAGTATTATCACTGTCATGTTACACAGCCATTGCTTTATGAGCAACTTGATGAAATGGGAGTAGATATTTCAGAAGGGGAACTAAACAATTTAATCATAGAGAACAAAGAGATTTTTCATCAGGAGAAGGAAGCGATATTGACGAAAGGATTAGCCGTATCATCTTTTATACAAACAGACGATACGGGAGCAAGGCACAATGGAAAGAACGGATATTGTACAGTAATATGTAACGATTTGTTCACATATTTCAAGAGCGGGGAAAATAAAAGCCGTATCAATTTTTTAGAGTTACTACGTACACCGCAACACGAGGATTATCTGATTAATCCAGACGCATTAACTTATATGGAACAACAAGGGCTTCCGGATAAATACAAACGATTAATTGCAGGGTTGACGCCCCAAGTATATTCTAATAAATCATTGTTCGAAAAACAAATAAGTGACTTAGGAATTACAGCAGAGCATGCCATCAAAGTAATAACAGAAGGGGCTTTAATCGGTAGCCTTATTGAACATGGTATAAACAAAGAAATGGCAATACTCAGTGACGATGCAGGACAATTCAATGTATTCATTCATGGATTGTGTTGGGTGCATAGCGAAAGAAATATTCAAAAGGTTCATTGCTTTACTGATGAACAAAGTGCTTTACTGGAATTAAAATTAGATGATTTTTGGAAATTATATCAGGAATTAAAATGCTATAAAAAAAATAATACTCCTTACACAAAAGAAGAATTAACCCAAGCGTTTGATAAACTATGCACAGAGAAAACCGGATTTTTAAGTTTAGACAAGGCCTTAGAAAAAGTAGAAAAAACAAACAAGAATTACTTTTGGTTTTAAACAGACCTGAAATACCTTTACATAATAACACCAGCGAAGGAGATATCAGAGAGTATGTCAAAAAAAGAAAGATAAGCGGATCGACAAGAAGTGAAGAAGGAAGAAAATGCAGGGATACCTTTGCCTCTTTGAAAAAGACTTGTAGAAAATTGGGCATTAGTTTTTGGGAATATCTGGATGATAGAATAAAAATGGCTATGCAAATACCGCTTTTAGCCGATTTAATAACACCTCAATCTATAGCAATAGATAGCAGATGATTTTATAGTGTTACCACAACTTATTGAGAAGTTACTGCTAAATGTTAAAAAAAATAACAATACTATCATTAATTTTACTATCTTGTACAGAAGCTATATTTGCTCAACACCCTAACGATACTATTAATTTGAAAAAAATCAATTATCCATATATAGAGTATCTGTTAAAAAAGCAAATAGACAGCATTCGTACGGCTAATGGTTTACTCCCGCTGATGAATGATTCGGCATTATTTATCGCCTCTTTACATCATGTTGGATATTTGTCGGATGAAAAAACTCTTGTTCACGAGCAATATAGAAAAATAAAGACCGAAACACCCCAAAAAAGAGCTGAAGCATTCGGGGGCGATAATTACAGTGTAGGGGAAAATCTTGGAATTATTCATTTACATACGGCAAGCTATTACGAACATATAGGAGAGGAATCGGAACATTTTATCTATACTTACGGGCAGGCAGCCAAAGATTTTATGCTCAACTGGATTAATGACCCCGAAAGCATGGGAAATATTCTCACTGCAAGCTATAAAATTACCGGCTTGGCAATAATGTTGGAACCTAATTCAAATGTTTTAAGAGTTGTCCAGGATTTCGCTGCGATTCCCGACGGTTATTTCCCGTCACAGATTCCCGACCTTTTTCCTTATTCAATGAATGATGATGAATGGCTCATTGAAATGTACAAGAAGATACCTGTCATAAAAAAACATAAAAAACATGCATGGAAGCTCAAACCAGCGGAAAACAGGGAAAATATTTTAAATGTTAAACGAAAACTGGAAACAATACGACAGGTAAAAATATTCAGAACAAGTAAATTGGCAAGCTTGTATTTTAGTGATGATGCTGCTGCAAAATGGCTTTTTTCAGAAAAAAACGATGGTGTCGCCGCTGAATTAGTTCCCACTGATTACTATAAATGTGGAAATGCTCAATATTATAGTTATCCTGCAAGAAGAAACGGGCGTTGTATTTTTAACGGCGCCGTTTTAACTCCTGTTTATAGTGAACAATTATTTAGCGACGATAATAATGAATTAGCTAAAACCAAAACCGGAGATATTACGCTCGATCTTGGCAAGCTTCCCGAATTTGCAAAAAAAGGTGAATATGAAGTCAATGCTTTAATAATCAAAAATGGCGAGCTGTGCAATATTATTGTTCCTCCGTCGTATTGTTCCAGATTTATGGAATATATACCGGATACACTTCCATACTTTGACAATTGGGCTAATAATAAATATGTTCCACAGTTAAAGCGTGATACCCTTAAGCTAAAAGTTTTTTATGAAAGGGCAAGCGCACAAGGGAAAACAGAAGACCTTAAGCCCTATTTTGATTTCCTTAAACGCAAAAATTATATTATAGCAAGCGCAGAAATAGAGGCCTACGCCAGTATTGAAGGTAGTCCGGAAATAAACAAAAAATTATTTACACAAAGAGCTGAAAATTTTTTAAAGGCCTTTAGAGACAGGCAGGAATCTGATATAGAAATATCAGTTGTGACCCGCGAAAACTGGGAAATGTTTTTTGAACAGATAAAAAATACCGACTTCGCATTCCTTGCCGACATTGATACTACTGAAATCAGAGCTTTCGTTAACAGTCCCGAAAATCTTTCAATTTTGAATCATTTGCTCGACAAACAAAGGTATGCTTATGTAAATCTCATCGCCGTTCCTTTTTTAACGGAGAAAAATATTCATAGCTATGCCAGAATGGAATACCGCACAATTCTTGACACAATAAATTATCTGTTCAGCAAGCAGCTCGAAAATCAAAAAATCTATGAACAATTTATCAAACGGCTCGAGAATGTGCAGTTGTTTCTTTACAACAGTTATTTTTTGGGGAAGATACCATTTAATTTAGCTAAAAATCTCTCTTTCCCCGAAAGGGAAGAATTCGGTTCCATGCTGTTAAATAAATTACTGCTGAAATTTAAAGCTACTGATCAAGGGGAAAGTATCAATGAAACAGAGCTGTTTAATGAATTGCTGAAATTAAAAAAATATAAGGGATTGCCTGCCATGTACTGGTACACTTTATTAACGCTTGTTGTAAATAATTGCTATGATTCCTATTTTACCGATGCTGTTTCAGCTAAAGATATGAACAACATGCTTACCGCAATTGAAAAATCCGGCATAGATATTAAACTTATTAACAAGCTGAAATTATTTTATCACTTTAGAAATGCAGGAAATTATTACAAAGAAGGTAACTTTACCCGCGCCAAGCTGTCTTTGCGGTTTATCGCAAGCTATTACAGCTCTTATAAAGACACTCTGAAAGTTATTGAAGCCGCTCTTAATATGCTCGAATTTCAGCAGAAAAATATGGCAATGGAAGTGCTCGAGCCGCTTGCCTTGTCAAATAATCCCAACCACGATGCCTTGATATTATACCTTAAACTCTTCTACGAAGATTACAGCGTAGAACGCACCAGCGATTTTTATTATTTGTTGTACGATGCAGCACATACTCTTGCCGATAAGGAATGGTGTGAATTATTCGGGGGTGAATGTAATATCGGTTTACAGATTTTCGATTATGAACCATTGTGGAAAATGTTTTGTATAAAATGTAATAATAAATGAAAAATTCAAATAAACCTGACAGCGTTTTCAAAACCTGTCAGCATTTATACACACTCAAATAATTTATTAAAAAATTGGTAACCGTTCACGGTTACTAAAAAAGGAATAATGTGTTACTGTTCGGGTTAATCAATGACAAACATAATACATAATATGAAATGTAACCGTTCACGGGGTTAAAAATATATTATTCATGTCGATTTGATTGATTACCAGATATTTAACAAATTCAATTAAAAAATAATTTGTGAAAATCTGTGTAATCTGTGGCTTAATT
>JACQWN010000457.1 GCA_016209245.1 Bacteroidia bacterium | reverse complement strand
TCTGTAAAAAGCGATTTTCCAAACCTGCGGGGGCGGAGAAAAACCGGGGTTTTATATTTCTCGAGTTTTTCAAGGTATTGTGTTTTATCAACATAATAGAAGCCCTCAGTCATTATTTCTTCGAAATTACATCGGACATAAGGAACCTGTCGTTTTTGCATAATCATATTATTTCATGCAAAAATAGAAAAAATTTTAAATAAATTTATCTTTGTAGCACTTTAATAAATTAATATATATCACTATGAGAGAAATTGTTTCTATAATGATGTTCCTTATTTTCATGGTTACTGCTTATTCGCAGGAAACAGCTGATGCTTTGTACAAATCGGCTCAGGAAAGATTTCTGTCCGACGATTTTAAAGGGGCGCTTGAATTGTGTAATCAGGCAATCGCTGTAAATGATAAATTTTCTGACACGTATTTTTTAAGAGGGAAATGTAAATATCAGCTTCAGGATTATAAATCGGCCATCATAGATTACAATTCAGCTATCGAGTTAAATTCTCACAATCCTGATTATTATTTCCAGCGGGGTAATGCCAAAAACAAAGCCAATGATTATTACGGCGCAATTGAAGATTATGATTTGTCAATGAAAGTTGAACCTGTTGTAAAAATTTCTGACAAACCTGATTATAATTCTATTCTCGAAGTTTATAATCAAGCGGTATCACAGTTCCCTGATGATCCTAAAACCTATTCCACACGCGGAATATTAAAAATTACACTTGGCGATTATGATGGAGCAATTGCTGATTTTAACAAAGCTATAGAATTGCAGCCCAATTACGACCGTGCTTATTTTGGCCTTGGTAATGTCAAATATCTTAAAGGGGATGTTGCAGGTGCTGTCGCAGATTATAACAAAGCAGTTGAAATAAATGCATCCAGGGCTTTATCATACGGCGATGTTCCTGATTATTCAAAGCTCATGGATTTTTACAACAAAATGGTGGAAGTAAGCGCCGGCGACCCGAAACCATATTTAATGCGAGGATTGGCCAGATTAAAACTAAAAGATTATAATGGAGCATTGATGGATTATATATATCTTGCTGAAATAGATCCCGGGAATCCGGATATATTAAATAAGCTGGGAGAAATTAGATGAATATTTAAAAGCTGCCGAGATTCTTACAACAGGCCGTGAAAAAAAACCTGAAGTGGATGATTATACAAAAGTTCTGGATGCCTATAACAAAATCATCGAATTAAATCCGTATGATACGGCTGCATATTTTGGAAGAGCTTCGGTTATGCTGATAATCAGCAACTATAAAGCGGCGATTAACGATTATTCGTCTATAATCAGTATTTTTCCTGCAAATTCATCTGCCTTGTTCAAACGGGGGCAATCCAAATTTTACCAGGGCGACAAGCTAGAAGCGGTAAAAGACTTTAACAAGGTTATAAAACTTGATGACAAGCATAAAGAATCATATTACTATAAAGCAGTTGTACGTGATGAATACAATGATAAACAAGGCGCTGTCGAAGATTTGACAAAAGCGATAGAAGTTGCACCTGATTATACTATTGCATATATTAAGCGTGCTTATATTAAATATTCACTGAATGATAAAACCGGCGCTCTTGCCGATTTTTCAAAAGCTATCGAAATCAACTCTGAAACACCCGAAGCCTGGTACGGAAGGGGAAATATAAAATTTATTTTAGAAGATTATAAAGGTGCTATTGAAGATTATGATAATGCAATAAAATTGAATGCAGGGATGGCTAACACGATAGCTTATTACAACCGTGGGTTTGCTAAAAGCAGGCTTGGCGCTCATAAAAATGCACTGATAGATTACAACCAAGCTATTAAACTAGACCCGGATAATATAAACGCATATTTTAACCGCGGTTATTCAAAGCTATACCTTGGTGATAAATACGGCGCTTGTTTCGACTGGAGCAAAGCGGGAGAATTGGGATATGAAGATGCTTATAAAGTGATTGAACAATATTGTAAATAAACTTGTTACTATTAACCCCATCGAAGTACGAAAAAAATACGAACTTACGAATTACGAATGGCGCCACATTCGTACTTCGTAGGTTCGTAAAAAATTCGTAATTCGGTGGGATAATGAAAATTAACCATAGTGGTGAAGAGTAACGAAAACATTAAAATTTTTATCAGCGGGATACTTAACAGCTATTCCCAAATATTTTTTTCTGACCGTTTACTTTTTTCAATCATTCTTCTGCTGGTTACATTTTTCGATATTTATACTGGTCTGACCGGAATTGTTGGAATAGTTGCTGCAAATGCTTTCGCATGGTCGCTTGGATACGATAAGCTCAAAATTGGCGCCGGATTTTACGGATTCAATGTCCTGCTGGTTTGTCTGGGTATAGGTACTTTTTTTGTGCCTTGCTGGCAATTATGGATGCTTGTTGTACTTTGTGCAATTTTTACTTTATTTGTTACAATACTGCTTGAAGGATGGCTTGGCAAGTACGGATTGCCTTATTTAAGCCTGCCTTTCCTTATAGCAATTTGGGTCATAACTCTTGCTTCAAGGGAATTCAGCACTATCGGTATCAGTCAAAGAGGCATCTATTCATTAAATGAACTTTACTCGGTTGGCGGTATTCAACTGGTAAAAATATTTTTATGGTGGAATGAATTGCCTGTTGTCGCCTCACTGAAAACTTATCTCATATCTCTTGGCGCGATATTTTTTCAATATAATATGTTATCCGGCTTGTTTATAGCAATCGGAATGCTATTATACTCAAGAATCGCATTCACGTTATCATTAATCGGTTTTTATTCGGCATATCTTTTTTATTTGGCGCTCGGAGCAAATATCAACGAAGTAAGCTATAGCTATATTGGATTTAATTATATTTTATCCGCCGTTGCAATTGGAGGATTTTTCCTGATACCTTCAACCGGTTCATACATCTGGGCAGCTTTGTTAACGCCAATCGTAGCCATATTGACTATCAGTCTTAATTATATTTTTTTTATATATCAACTGGCTATTTATTCCCTTCCTTTTAATATTATAGTCATACTGTTTATTTATGTATTAAAATTACGTATAAAAATAACGCAAGGACTTAAACTGGTTATGGTTCAGGAAAATATGCCGGAAAAAAATCTCTATTCTTATCGAAATCAGGTTGCAAGGTTTAAAAACACTAAAATTATCACTTTTAACTTACCTTTTTTTGGAGAATGGACGGTCTCGCAAGGGCATGATGGAGAAATTACACATAAAGCCGATTGGAAACATGCCTGGGATTTCGTTATCGAGGACGAATCAAAAAAGACTTACAGCGGAACCGGCAGAAATCCTGAAGACTATTACTGCTATCAAAAACCTGTATTATCACCCGCCGATGGTATTATTGAAGAAATTTTCGATGATATTGCCGATAATAATATCGGGGATGTCAATCTTGATAATAATTGGGGAAATACAATTATTATCGCCCATGGAGCTTCGTTGTACTCATCTTTGAATCATCTGAAAGCCGGGTCATTTAAAGTAAAAAAAGGAGAACATATAAAAAAGGGACAGGTAATAGCTCAAACGGGAAATTCAGGACATTCGCCCGAACCGCATCTTCATTTTCAGTTCCAGGTTACGCCTTACATCGGTTCGAAAACAATTGATTATCCGTTTGGATACTATATTCAAAACGAAAATAAAAAATATAAATTTCATTCATTTTCAAATCCATACAAAGGAGAGCTCGTTTGTAACATATCCGCTAATATTCTTATAAGCTCCGCTTTTCGTTTTATTCCCGGTCAAACTCTTACCTTTGAAATCAAAAATAAAAACAATGTTGAACAAGTATCATGGGAAGTACATGCCGATATTTATAATCAAACATATCTGTATTGTAAAAAATCTCATTCAATTGCTTATTTTTTCAACGACTGCGGTTTACATATTTTTAAATATTTCAAAGGGAAACGAAATTCACTATTATATTTTTTCTTCCTGGCCGCTTATAAAATTCAACCCGGATTTTATAAAAATATGACTTTATCAGATATTTATCCCGAAAATTTGATATTTTCCAAGCCATTATTATTTTTCAATGACTTTATCGCACCATTTTTTAGCTTTCTTAGTTATAAATATACATTCACCTATCATAATATAGATGATGATTTGAATTATTCAAATATTATTCTCAAATCAAGCGCTGAAAGCTATATTTTT
>JACQWN010000456.1 GCA_016209245.1 Bacteroidia bacterium | reverse complement strand
ATGAGATAAATTTCAATTGTTACTATTTTGAAGCTAATAAAATTATTACTATAAATAACTGGGGATTTGATTTACCGACATTTCTTTATGGTTCTCAGATTGATACTTATAATTTGAATATTTTAAAAGATGTTTACAAAGTTGAAGGTATTGAATATAAAATAATAGGTACATTGAAAGATGAGGAATATAACAGTATTATTAAATGTTTCTTAAAAAGTAAAGCTGTGAAAAATAAATATAAACGAATATTTAGTAATTTAATTGACTGATAAAAATGGAATAGTACATTTTATCAAGAATCCGGTGTATTCCAAATCTCCCATGCCTTTTCAGCTTGGGCATGGAACATTTTCAACCCGTTAAAAGTCTTCGCTCCTCTCGTTTTACCGTATTTTAAGAATAAAGTTTCAACCGGATTATATACCAAATCAATTAAAATATGCTGATTTGAGATAGCCTCGTAAGGCAAGAGCGGAAAACCTTGAATATCTGGAAACATTCCTAACGGAGTTGTATTGATAATGAGCCGGTTTTGTTTTATCAAATCCGGCTTAAGCTTATTATATGTAAGTGTATGTGCTCTGCCTTTAGTTCTGGAGACCATAGAATAGCAAATATTTTTTAACTTCAGTACATGTGCGACTGCTTTTGCAGCTCCCCCTGTGCCTAATATCAAAGCTTGAACATTTTTACGTATAGCATTTTCATTTAATAAAGCTTCAAATCCCGTAATGTCGGTATTATATCCTTTTAATCTTAACAGATTGTTTTTGCGGATAAATTTTATAGTATTTACCGCTCCGGTTTCGCTTACCGTTTTATCAAGCTCAACTATATAAGGTATGATTTTTTCTTTGTAAGGTATTGTTATATTTAATCCGCAGAGTTCAGGATTTCGGTTTATCATTTCAGGAAAATCTTCAATGTGTTTTAATGGAAAGAGTTCGTAAATAGCATCATTAATGTCTTGGTTGCGAAATTTTAATGAAAAATATTTTTTTGAAAACGAATGAGAAACAGGATAACCAATAAGACCGAAAAGACGCATATTATGATATCTTTAAGAGAGAGTTGCGTTTTGTAGAATTCTGTAGAGATGAACGGCCGTTCATCTCTACTTCAGAATTCTCTACAAAACGCAACCCTCTCTTTATAAATTTTCAAATTTTTTCCAAAGTTTTTCTCTGAAAATTGTTCTGTCAACAGGTTCACAATCATCAACCGAATCAATTTCTTTTGTTGTATATGTCATTTGATACATTAGCTCCGGCGCTCGCCACATCCCTTCGCCAATGTTCAACATGATTGTTTCGCCGTTACGGATTAGTCCTTTTTGAAGCGCCACGAAGAAGCCGCCGACAGCTATGGTTGAGGCCGGCCCAATTTTGACAGCAGTTTCATAAGCTACTAATCTTGCTACATCGGCTGCATCGTCTTCACAAAATGATAATATTTCACCGCCGCTCTTTTTAACAATAGGACCGATTATAGGATATGTCACAGGATTTCCCGTGGCCAACGTTGGAATCAGTGTTACAGGATTTTCTATTATTGGATAATCGGATTCCCATCCATCTGGAAATCCGTTCTTTTTTGCAGCTTCCCAAGCTTTGCTCATGGGATCGCATTTATCTGGCTGTATCAGTATATAGCGGGGGCGTTTTTTAAAAAGTCCCAAATGTTCAATATCATCGCAACCCTTTTCAATTGCAATAGGCCCAGTGCCGCCGCTAAGCGATTGAATATATACATCAGGCAGTTCGCCAAGAATTCGCAGCCATTCAAAGACCATTGTCTTTTTTGCTTCTACTCTTATCGGGTCGGTATTCCCGCCTGACAGAAGAATTCCATATCTGGCGGAATATTGTGCCGCTATCTGCTTGGCTTTTGCATAATCGCCCCTGACACGAAAAACCCGCTGACCATAGCTCCCTACCCCTGCTTCATTAGCTTTTAAAGCATCTTGAGGAATAAAAACCGCTAATGATATTTTTGCCAAACTCAGATAATGAGCAAAAGCATTTGCAATATTGCCGGTGCTGGCTACAGCATATTGTTTAACATTGTTTTCTTTTAGAACGCTTGCAGCCAAAGCGGCCGCTACATCCTTAAATGTGCCTGTACCTAAATTATAATCATTTCGGTATGCCAACACTTTGCAATCAATATTAAAATTTTGCTTTGCATAATCTTCTAAGAAACGCCAACGATTAACAGGAATTATACCTTCTCCCTCTGTAATAATATTTTGTGGATTATTAACAGGAAGAAAATCAAAATAGTAAAATAAGCTTTCAGGCCTCTTGGATTTATCGGTTATCAGCTCTTTCAGCTTGATATTATTACCTGGATATTCAACTTTCGCATATTTATTTTCGCATTTTGGACACTTTTGCATATTGGTAAACCAAGCAGCAAAATCGCTTATAATATAGCCGCATTTACGGCACTTTAAATAAAATTTGCTTTTCACGAGGTATTAATTATTTATTTCGTCATGTCTTTCTTATTGTTACTTTTGTCATTTAATCGTCAATTTCGCTGGATTTTGGCGACAGTCCCACACTGTGTGTACAATGATATTTTTAGGGGTTTGCTCATAAAACAGAATATAATCGCCGACTATTATCCCTCTTACATCTTCAATTTCAGATTTTTTCCCTAACTCAGGATGTTTGTGTAATAAATTCAAAGATTTTGTGAACCTTTTGTAAAGTTTGATTGAATATGTTCTGCTTTTATTTCTCTTAGCATAAAATTCAAGAATCTCAAATAGCTTGATTTGGGCTCGATGTGACCAAATTATTTTTCTCTTAACCATGCTTCAACTTCATTTTCAAGTTCTTCATTACTAATAAATAATCCTTTTTCAATTTCCTTTTTTGATAATAAAATTTCTTCATGAAGCTCTGGTGTCAAGGTTATTATTTCCTCTTTTGTCCTAAAGTCAATTATTGTTTTTATTGCTTTCAGAAAGGAAATATCATTTATTTCAACTATACGCTGGATTAGGGTCTTTTTTAATTCTATTGTCGTCATAACATTTCATTTTAACACAAATATACAATTTTTTTTATTTCATTCGATATTTTTGGCTTTATTTTGTAATATTTGCAAACTATCGGATTTGCCATATTCATTACATGGATTTACCCATGCACACATGCAATTATTTTCAAGATTTATATTTCGAAATGAGTTTTCTGACATAATCGTTATTCATAGCATCAGGATATAATTTAAGAAAATCTTTGTAACCATTCTTATTAAGCACTAGGCCGGCTTTCAAATATTTCAAAGCATGCTTTTGGCAGTTGCGTTTCAGATAACATACTGCTAACCGGTATTTTATACAAGCAATGTTAGGATTAAAATAATCAGCTTGTTTTAAAATTTTGAATGCCTCAATATCCTTTTTAATTTTAAAAGCTAAATCTGAAAGGTTTATCCAGATTTCTTCATCATATGGCTCAAGCTTTGCAGCAATCTGAAAGTAATTATAGGCATTTTCATAGTCATAAAGCTTTGAATATATTTTGCCTAAAATAAACCAATATTCAGGATTTGATTTATCAAGTTGTATTGCTTTTTTAATATATTCAATACCTTCAGTAATTTTCCCCTGACGTATATGAATAGCTCCGATACCCATCCATCCATCAGCTAATTTATTGTTATTTTCTATAGATTGCTTATAGTATTTCAAAGCAGTGTCATAGTCACCTATATTCTCATAACACTCGCCAATATAATAAATAGTATGTGCATGGTCCGGCTCGAATATCAAAAATTCTTTATATAATTCAATAGCTTGTGTAAACTGCTCTAAATTGGCAAGAGTGTTGGCTTTATTATAAAGAGCGGAAATAAAATTTTCGTCAATTGCAAGTGCAAAATCAAATGCCTCAAGAGCTTTGCTATATTCATTCAACTCATTATATAAAAGGCCAAGATTATTCCATGCCTTTTCTGAAAAAGGATTTTCATCAAGATATTTTTGATAATAAAATATGCTGTTTTGATAATCGTTGGCTTTTTCATAACAATAAGCCAAATCGTAAAGAAAAATATCATTTGATGGATATGAATTATAAGCTTCGAGCAAAAATTCAATAGCTTTTTTATAATACCCGTTTTGTTCGTATGTTATTGCAATTGAATGAAGAAAATCTATGCTTTCATCTCCGGTTAAAGATAATGCATATCTAAAATTTTTCTCAGCATTATTTGGCTTTCCAAGCTTAATTTTAATAATCCCTTTTAATAAATAAATATATGGATTTGAAGCATCAATAATTTCAAGCCATTTGATTAGATCTAACGCTTCAAAATGTTTTCCCTGTTCGTCAAGTATTTGCGCCTTTTTTAATTGAAGCTCAGGCGAATCAGGATGTTGTTTTAGTGCAAGATTAACTATATATGAGGCCTGATTAATTTCGTTCTGTTCAAGCAGGTAATTGAGCAGATATGTAAATTCATCAATATCAAAGTAACAGATACCGGATTTAGTTCTCATATCATTATACCGCTTTAATATATATTCTAGTGTCTTATTATCAATATATTGATTGTCTAAAAGCTGCATAAAAATTACATTTTCATATAACAAAAATAATAATTATTACTAAGAATATAAATAAATTTATCAACAATTTATAAAACCATTGTACCTGCATTATTCATAAATTTTTATTTTTACAGTTAATTAATTGTTACATTATTCAATTGTTAGTATAACTCTTCAAGTATGCGAAAAAAATTTTTCATTTATCTCGTTTTAATAATATCGTCTTTTAGATTATTGGCTGACGAGGGAATGTGGATTCCTCTTCTGCTTGAAAAATACAAGTTCAAGGATATGCAGGAAAAAGGGCTAAAGCTCAGCGTCGAGGATATATACAGCATAAACAGCACAAGTCTCAAAGATGCAATTGTACAATTTGGAGGCGGTTGCACAGGTGAAATTATTTCTGATCAAGGATTGGTTATTACTAATCACCATTGCGGATATTATTATATTCAAATGCATAGCTCGCTTAATAATGATTATTTGACAAATGGCTTTTGGGCCATGTCGAAAGAGGAAGAGCTTGTAAATCCGGGCCTTTCGGTAACATTTCTTATCAGAATGGAAAATGTTACTGCTCAAGTGCTTATTAATGTCTCTGATACTCTTAATGAACTGTTCCGGCAACGAATTATTAATGAAAATATTAATAAGCTCATTTCTGAAGCAATAAAGGGAACGCATTATTCCGCCAAAATCATCCCCTTTTTTTATGGTAAAGAATATTATATGTTCGTTAATGAAGAATTTAAGGATATTCGGCTTGTCGGTTCTCCGCCTTCGGCAATAGGAAAATTTGGCGGTGATACTGATAACTGGATGTGGCCACGACATACAGGCGATTTTGCCCTGTTTAGAATATATGCAGATAGTAATAATCAACCTGCAGAATATAACATTAATAATGTCCCATACAAACCTAAAAAATATTTATCTGTTTCATTAAAAGGTATCAAAGAAGGCGATTTTACAATGGTTTATGGATATCCTGGAACTACAACAGAGTATCTTACATCCGATGCAGTACATTTTATCACTGAAATTGAAAATCCTCACCAAATTAATCTGAGAGAAAAAAAACTCGAAATTCTTAACGCCGATATGGAAAATGACCCTGAAATTAATTTGAAATATTCAGCTAAATATGCTTCAACAGCGAACTATTGGAAAAAATGGATTGGCGAAAGCAGGGGATTGCGGCTGATAGATGCTATAGATATTAAAAAAGAAAAAGAGGAATTTTTCCGGAAATGGTGCGACAACGACCAAGACAGAAAGAAAAAATACGGGAATGTTTTACCTGCCATCAAAGAATTAAACGGTAAAATTCAACCTTTTGTTTTAATTATGGATTATATTTATGAAGCCGTATATGCAATTGAAATTATTAATATTGTCAGGCAACTGTCAAAATATATTGAGGAGATAAGCTTGGAACAATCCATTGATAAATCGGGAGAAAAAATTGAACAAATGAAGGCAAAAGTAAAAGCGCTTTATAAAAATATTAATCTTGCTACTGATAAAAAAATATATGCAAAGCTTCTTAAAATTTATTACGATAATATTGAAAAACAATGGCACCCTGAAATATTTGAAACAATTGAAAAGAAGTTTGATGGTAATTTTAATTCGTATGCAGAGTATTTATATTCAAAATCTGTATTTGCTGATGAGCAGAAGATGTATAAAATAATTGATATGGGGAAAAAAGGTCTGCAAAAATTTAAAAAAGACCCTGTTTATCAATTTTATAATGATATATCATCATTAATAGGCGGCTGTAACTTCGCTTTAAATTTGTACGAGCCGGAACTGAATTGTTTATACAGGAGATATATTTCAGGTCTCATGGAAATATACAATGACAGCATTTTTTATCCCGATGCAAATTCAACCCTTCGGATAACCTATGGACAAATATCGAAATATTCTCCCCGTGACGGAATCGGTTACGATTATTTTACAACTCTTGACGGTATAATTGAAAAGGATGACCCTGATATATATGATTATAAAGTGCCTGAAAAATTAAAGCAGTTATATTATAATAAAGATTATGAACCATATTCTGACAACGGTATAATGA
The DNA here is from genome assembly GCA_016209245.1 of Bacteroidia bacterium. Classification (GTDB taxonomy): domain Bacteria; phylum Bacteroidota; class Bacteroidia; order Bacteroidales; family BM523; genus JACQWN01. Next base: position 1,482 of record JACQWN010000456.1, on the reverse strand, counting down.
ATGTTTGTTTTATTGCCTCTAATCATACAACGGGCGGTAATTCAGGCAGCCCTGTCCTTAATGCAAATGGAGAGCTAATAGGTATAAATTTCGACAGAAACTGGGAAGGGACTATGAGCGATATTATGTATAATCCAAAACAATGCCGAAATATTGCACTTGATATACGTTATGTGCTTTTTATTATTGATAAATTTGCCGGTGCCAAGCATCTTATCAATGAAATGAAAATATCCGGAAACTAAAATTTTAGGTTCTATATTAAAACGGGAACCTAAATTCAAGTAATAATGCAACTTTTTAGAGTTTATGGTCACGGAATTGACAATAACCATTTCCATATCCTTATTTACGACCGTTGGGGAGAAATAATTTTTGAAACCTTCAACTACCAGCATGGTTGGGATGGTAAAATAAAGAACGGAAAATTCGCCCCTAATGGAGTATATACCTGGTTGGTTACCTTCAGAGATATTCAGCAAAATCAACATCAGAAGTCAGGAACGGTTACATTAATAAGATAGGTTAATGTGAGTATCACTATATTGCCTAAATCCTGACTATTCTTTCGGTTATTGTCCCTTGTCCGGAAAATATTTTTATTATATATATTCCTGAAGGATATTCTGTTAAATCAACCGGAATGGTATTTCTGCCCTGCCCGGCATGCATGGTTTTCGACAGCATTATTTTTCCCAGCATATTCGTAATTTCAGCTTTAATTAAGCCGCTGTTTTCAGAAAAATATTCTGCAATAAAATAATTATCAGACGGATTAGGATAAATTTCCAACGATTCACCCTGTGAAAATTCCTTAAATCCAAGAGGCTCTTCGCTGAAAATAACATTATCAATGTAAGAATTGTCGCCTACATCGGGATAACCGGGAATCATATTCCGCTTGATAATATTTCTTGTCTCGAAACAGACGGTGAAATTCGTTCCCGCAAACCCGTCAAGATTAAAATAAAGTGTTTCCCACGGATCTGACGAATAGGTTGTCGGGAAATATGTCCCGCTTATCTGTTCATCATTTACAAGAACTCTGAAGCAACTTCCCATAGGGAAATCATAACCGGCATACATCTGATATATAGTCGAAAACGTCTGCTTCAGGTCGAAGCTCATATTCGCCGTTGACCAGCCGGTTGCATCCACGCAAAAGGAAACTTTTACCGACAGGCATTCATTAATATCCCATGTATTTGAACCGTCAGGTATTTCAAGCTCGGTATAATACTGCATGGCGTCGCCGCCGGTCATCTGTAAGCCCTTTGTGCTGTTATGTGCGGCATATGAAGAAACGTATGCATTACAGTACTGGGCAATATCTATCAGGTAATAATCCGAAGCATCGGTCGTCTCGAAATTTACAGTGTCGTTTGATAAAGTATAAGGATTTTTAATGGAATACCCGCTAAACAGATCATTGCTTGTCAGCGTATCAATATCGAATTCACTCCAACTGTTAATGATGTGCGT
>JACQWN010000455.1 GCA_016209245.1 Bacteroidia bacterium | reverse complement strand
GTTTAAATATTGCCTTAACTTCTTTTTTATGTTGATAATCCATATTATTATAACCGGTATATAATTCTAAACGTGATTGAAATTCATTATCATGAATATTATTATCTCTATTTTTATACATAGGTAATAATTGATTTGAAAAATTTGCCATTTTTTCATCATTTTTTTCATTTTTAAAATTTACCGAACGCAAATATATGACTTCTTTTTTTATAATATGCTGTTCATAAAATCAATATCTTGTTTCCGATAGTCCCACTTAATAATTTGAATTTTTCTTTTCGGACGAAATTCTAAAATATCTTTTCGGTTAAATGTTTGAAGTAATTTACTTATAGTTGTTCCCATTCCTTGTGGACTTAAAAGGATAGAATAAATTGGCAAGGCAATACAGGAATATCCAATTATTTGTGAAAGGTGAATTAGCGACATTGTTTCATTTTTGCACTCAACAAAAATCAAATCCATTTTGTCTGCATACTCAATAAAACCAGTAATGTCTTGCCGTATTTGATAGGTGGTAAATTCAGGAAAATATTTTTGATAATTCAAACGAATAATAAAATTACTCAAATCAGAATCGTGAGTATCTAACACGGTAATTTTTTTCGCTTGCTTGCCAAATCTTTGTTTCAAATCGTTTTCAAGCCAACGAATAATATCAGGATACATTTCTATTTCTGTGCTATACATAAATTTACAATTAATCCTTTTGTAAATAACATCCTAAACATTTACAAATCTCTTTGAAGTTGTCAAAATGTTGTCCGTTAATTTTGGATGGAAGTTTTTCGTGTGTTTCGTGAGGATGGGATTCTTTTTTTATTTTTCTTCCGCTTTTTCCAGTACATAGCAGCTGCTGTCTATCAAAATTCGCTTTGTTGTAATCAGCAAGTTCTTGCATTGCTTCATTTTTGTGAGAAATATAAAATCCGATTCTCTCAAAATCTTCTGCATAGATTTTTATCTGATGTTCTTTTGCCCAACTTTTCCCTTTTCCGCCCCGGATATTCTGATGCCCGTAACCAATGTATTGAATAGGAACATTTAGTGATTGTGTTAGCTTGCAAATTTGAGGAGGTAAAAACCAGTTTTTATTTGATATTTCAATATAAACTCTGTGTCTGCCAACTTGGTCACGATTTGAATTTCTGACATAAGAAGTAACATCGGAAAGTCCTCTCAAGAATTCTTTTTTGTTTGCGTCTGTTGATTCAAAAACTGGTTCTGGAATTAAAAAATCGTGGTAACTAAATCTTGTTTCGTTGATTAAATATTTTATGAAAAGCCAAGCAATATCTTCTTGTTGCCAACGCAAGACAAGAGATAATTTTGTTTCTGTGATTACTTTTTGTGTGTCGATTCCGATATTTTGTAATCGTAAAACAACAGTGTCTAAACTTGTTTGAATGTGTAACTTTTGGTCAAAAACTTTTTTGATGGCTTTTGATTCAAGAGTTTTATACTCAAAGTCAATGACAATTTTTTTTACTTCATTGGTATATTGAATTTCTCCTCTGCCTGTAATTAAACCAAGCAAGTATGAAATATCTGGAGTTAAAAAATTTGAGATTTTATTTTTCTCCATAGGGTAATTTTCTAAAAATTAAAAGATACTCGTGAACTTTATTTACAATGAATTTAAACGGATAGCCTAGCGGTCGCATATTGTTGTATTCGGGTTGTCGGTCCCAAATCAGTATATCCTCAAAATTAAAATTTACTTCTTGTGCTATTCTTGCCGTGTCAATATGGAGTGGATAGAATTTCTCTTTTTTTCGCAAGTCCATTACATTGACAATAAAATAAGCTTTTGGTTTTAAAACTTTATGAACTTCAGCAAAGATTTCTTTAAGGACATCAATAAATTGGTTGTAGTCCTCAATGTTTCCTAAATCATTTCTCTCAGAAGAATAATTTTTGTTTACTTTGTAGTCGGCAGTTCTTTGTCTATTCAGAATGTCCCAGTAAGGCGGAGAGGTTACACACAAATCAATGCTTTCCGCTTCAATTATCTTGGAAATATTTTTTGAATCATCAACAAAATATTTTTCTTCCAGTCCGTAAAGATTAATGTTATAGGAATTAGTAGCTCTTTTAATAAATATTTTTTTGTAATCTGGACTGAGGTCAAAGCCAACAACATCTTTGCCTTTTTTCATTCCCGCAATTAAAGTAGATCCAGAACCAGCAAAACAGTCCAAAATTTTTCCTCCGTTTGGTTTGCAGAAAGTATCAATGAGTTTTGAAACCAATTTAATTGTAAAGATAGCAGGATGTTTTAATTTCTTTTCTTCTTCGTTTTTGCCCAAATCTCTCCAAATGCTAAATGAATTTTGCAGCCATTCTTTCCCCGAAAGATTATTTGTTTTATTTATAGTTTTCTTAGGCTGTACAAAAAACAAATGTTCTAAAGTTAATTGCGAGTCTTCAACTGTTTGATTAATGCTTTTATATCGTTTGTGATTTTCAGTAAATGTTTCAACCGTTCCGATTCTTGATAGCATTTGCTCAATTGCAGGTTTTGGAATTATTCCCTCATTGTTGTAACTTAAAAGAATGTATTTTGCTTTTGTTGAATTAAGGATTAAATCCTCAAGTGCATTTAATGCTGTTGTCTTTGAGCAATATTTTGATTTCTGTTGGTCATATTCTCTCATTCCGGTTTCACCGTAAATTTTCGGTTTCTTGTCAAACCAACCTTCCGCAATGAGTTCAAGAATAAAATAGTTTGATGCGTATTGTCTGCTGTTGTATGGCGGGTCAAGATAGAGAATATCGGGTCTGATTTCTTTTATGAGTTCGTTTGCGTCCCTTTTAAATGCTTTGTTTTTTTTGTTGCTCGGAATAATTTCTACTGCTTCAAGTTTCAAAGGATTCAAAGCTCTCTTATCCCAAGTTTTTAAATAGGCAGCATATGTTCCCGAAACATTACTTACTAAATTGACTGCACGAAGCAAAGATGTAATAAGATAATAAAATTCAAGTTCGTTAATCAGTCCTTCTTGTTTCCATTCGTGAAAAAGTGTTCTGAAAGTATCAATTTTTAATCCGTTTGCGTCACTAAAATATTTTCTTCCACCACTCGGACAGTAATTTTGAAAGATAAATCCTTCTTTGAGTTTTTGCAGATTGTTTAGGTAGTCAAAAATAAGTTGGATGTCGTCTTTTAATTTTAAATATTTTTTTAGTTCAGAAAATTTAGGGAGTTGGTTTGTTTCAATGAATGTCTTTGAAAGAGAGTAGGAAAATTCTAACTGGTCATTTGAAATAACAGAGTAGCCCAATTTTTTGAAATGCTTGCCTACTGCACAAGTGCCAGAAAACAAGTCAACAAAGTTAGATGCACCATTTACACTAGTTCTCTTTACAACTTCTTCAATGAAGGGCAGCAATTTTGTTTTAGCTCCGTAATATCTCATTTTTATAGTGTCAAATAGTTTTGCAAATATCCGAAATTTATTTTTAGCCTAAATTCAAGTAATTATTTGTTTTACCTCAAAGTTCCGCAGGTGTTAATAAATTTTGTTATAAATAAAAAGCTTGGAAAAAAGTTTTTTATGTTTTGTTGTTTTCGTTTATTAACGCTGACAGGAGCTTCGCATGCTGACAGGTTGTGGTTTACAATTTTTCGATTTCGTCTTTTGATAAGCTTCTCTGCCTTCTTCTCTGCCTTCTGTTCTGCCTTCTGTTCTGCCTTCTGTTCTGCCTTCTTCTTTTGCAGAGAATAAAAGACTTGCTCCAAGTCTCAGGTTTTCTATGTGCCGCTTATAGGCTGCCAGTTCTTCGTCGCTCATTTGATCGGTTTTTAGCACTTCTTTTGCTTTTTCTAAACCTTTTGCTTTGAAATGATCGGGTATTTCATTGTTTTTGAAGTAATAAATCCACTCGTCTAAGGTGTTTTTTGCCACACCGTCGAAACCGTTTACTTTTAATACATAGTATTCGGGAAAAATTTCGTGAACATCTTTTTGTTGTAATGTGTTTAATTGTCTTTGTGAGAGATTCAATACATCTCCTTTGTTTAAGCCTCTAAATTCGGTAGTACCGTAATATATATAGTCCAGTCCCTGACCTAATTCAAAATAGACAATATTTACCGAATATACCTTAACAATATTACGGTACAATTGTCCGGCATCAATTCGCTCAACTAAAGCTTTAGATGCACCGTACAACATTCGGTGAAAATAATCGGCTTCGTAATTTATCTGAAGTTCGACAATCACTAGTTTTCCATCGGTAGTTTCTGCGGTAATATCAACACGATTAAACTTATCCGTTTGGTTTTCCTGATTTCCTTCGCTTTCTCCGATATTGGATATTTTAATGTCGAATTTAAAAAGTTCACTTAGAAACCCTTCTAATACCTCATAGTTGGCTTTATTACGAAGCAGACGCTTCATAGCCCAATCCATGCTGATTAAATTACGCGTAACTCCCATAATGTAAAATATTTTAGGGCAAAGATAAAAATTTTTTACCTGTATTTTAATATTTTCAGAACATAAATGTTCGTGGATATGGTTTTATTCAGGTTTTATTATTTATCATTCAATTCTTTACGGATATTGTCAATTTCTAAATCGCTAAAATCAGTTGCATCTTTAATAATTTCATTTGGGTGTCCTTTAATAATTAATTTTTTTGCAATTTCAACATCCCTTTCTCTTTTCGCAAATTTGATATAAATTTCCTTAGCTATCCTTCGTGATTCGTCAATTTTTGCATTATTACGTTCTTCGGGTGTAATTTTATCTTCGTCAATTATTTCAGCAACTTTTTTAATCGCACTTTTATTTGTATTGATAATCGGATGCTCGGGATTGTGAATTGATTCGTGAATGGTTTCGTTATCTAATGGAGCTAACATAATTTTTTCAATTTATTTTTAACAAAGTTACAATTATTTTTGGAATAATCTGCAATTTATTTTTTTCAACTTTACTATTCCTTTAGTTTTCATTATCTAACCGGATACATCAACTTTTTTGTTCTTCTTCAATGATTTTGGTTAGTTCTTCTTCTTTAGGCAGATTTACCATGTATTTGGAATCAAAAATCTGCTTCAGACTCGCTGTATTCGGGTTTTTCTTCTAAATCAAGGAATTCAAGGACATAAGGATTTCTTAAAATATTTTGCATTTGCGGCAGACTGTTACCTCTGTGCTTTTCGAGTACCGCCTCTTTATTGGCGCTTAAACCTGTACGTTCAAATAACATACTGTTCATAGCTCGTTCCGATTCGCGGACAGTCCAGTTATTCTTTATTGCTTCCACCTCATAAAAACTCCGTTTTAGCTGAGTATCGGCTTTTAATAGTTCAATTATATGTGTAAAAGACAAGCTGTTTATTAATATATCGGGCGATATACCTGATATGGCATCGGATTGTTCAGACGCCAACAGTAAAGTTGAACTATCCTTATTCAACTCAGGTAATGATAATTTTGCGGTCAGTGATAGTAAAATTTTATCGTCTTGAATTTCAGATAAATATGATTTTGCGGTCGCTGACCGCAAAATATATGGATAGGCATTATAAAAGTCTTTGCACAAATAGAGATGTCTTTCACGAATTTGTTTAAAATTTAAATACTCTGCATTGAATAGTTTTTCGTCCTGAAAAAGTATCAGGTTCTCAATCAGATTGAGTTTTTTTGCCTGTGTGTTCATTGTTATTTTTATTTTAAATTTTACAAAAATAATATAAATTCTTGGTATTATTTTGTGTAATGCTCATCTGTTTCCCAATCATTCAGATTATAAATTCAAAGTCAAAGTCAAAAATACGATTTATTCTTCAGTATTTCCAAAAATAATTTTTCTTTTTATAGGTCGGGTAAAAAAACTAAATTTTATGTCTTTTATTTTTCATTTTTAATATGGAATTAATGTGAATGAATCCAGCTTATAGTGCAAATATATTAAATTTTTCAAATGTATGAGAATAAATAATAAAATTATTTTTGTATCTTTGAAACGAAAAATTGTAACAGTTTAGGTCCTGTTTAAAAATAATGCATTATCCCATCGAAGTACGAAAGAAAACCTGTGGGACCCAGTCGAGCCATACGAATTTACGAATTACGAATGGGTTTGCTGGTTGGCGGATTCGTAATTCGTAAGTTCGTAACAAATTCGTACTTCGGTGGGATAATCTATAATAAAAAATGATGACCTAAATAATAACATTAATTTTGTAATAACTTAATATAATGATGATGAAACGATTACAATTTCTCTCTGTTTTTATTTTTTTTATAAATGGTTTAATTTTTGCGCAGACGCCTCTTAGTTTTAAATATCAGGCCGTCGCAAGAACATTAAATGGGGAGCCGATAATAAACCAAGAAATCGGTGTGCGGGTCAGTATTCTTCAAGGTTCGCCTTCAGGGAATGTACTTTATACAGAAACTCATGCGCCTGTCACGAATTTTATGGGATTATTTTCCATAAATATTGGTGAAGGCGGCACAACCGGTGATTTTTCATCAATTGACTGGTCATCGGGCGGAAGCAAATGGCTGCAAATTGAAATGGATACATCAGGCGGAACAGCTTATATGCTTATCGGTTCATCGGAGTTATTAAGCGTTCCTTATGCCCTGTACGCACAAAATGCTGCAAATGGTTCCAGCCAATGGATAACAAGCGGAACAAGCATATATTACAACAATGGTAATGTAGGAATCGGTACATATACCCCTGATAATAGTGCATTACTCGACCTTTCGTCAGGAACGCGAGGACTGCTCATTCCACGTTTAACAAGCGGACAAAGAGATTCAATACAAGCTCCGTCGGCAGGATTGGTCATTTATAATATAAGCACAAATTGTCTTAATATATTTAAATCAAACGGCTGGTGGGAAATTTGCGGAAGCTGCATTGTTCCGTCTGCACCGGTTGTTACTGCCAATAACCAGGTGTGCGAAGAGGATACATTATATTTATATGCTTCTTATGTTTCAGGCGCTGCTTATTTATGGACAGGGCCAAATAGTTATACTTCTGTTGAGCAAAATCCGGTAATTACCGGTATTCAGATTTCAGGAAGCGGTACATATTCTGTTGTTGCCTCAAATGCTTGTGGAGCAAGCCCGCCGGCGTCGGTAACCATAATTGTTGAACATCAGCCAACAATAGCAAACGCCGGTAATGATCAGTCAAATATCACAGCCGATTCTACAGTCCTTGCAGCAAATAACCCTGTTTACGGCACAGGCGTATGGTTTATCATCCAAGGAGAAAACGGTGCTCTAACTGATTCTTTAAATCCAGCAAGTGTTTTTTATGGACAAACCGGACAAACATATACTTTGCGTTGGACAATAACGAACGACTGCGGAGCATCGTTTGACGATGTTATTATTCAGTTTGCAGGAGGCGGTTTCGTATGCGGTGATACTCTTCTCGATTCAAGAGACGGACAATTATATCCTACTGTATTAATCGACTCACAATGCTGGTTTGCTAAAAATTTAAATATCGGAACTATGATTACAGGAGTTACCAATCAATCTAATAATTTTGTTATTGAAAAATATTGCTATAATAACGATACGAACAATTGTGTATTGGATGGCGGACTTTACCAGTGGGATGAGATGATGAATTATGTTACTACGGAATCAACAAAAGGAATTTGTCCTGACGGCTGGCATATTCCAAGCGATTACGAAATACTCGTGCTGGAAATGGAGCTTGGGATGGATTCCGCTACTGCTTATCTGCTCAATACCTGGCGGGGAACTGATCAGGGAACACAGTTGCAGATTGGCGGCTCGTCAGGATTCAATGCACCTTTGGCAGGCAGAAGAGTTGATGGAGGCTCTTTCAGCTTCCTTGACCAGTACGGATACCCGTACACCTCAACCGAATTTGGCGCAAATGCATACCGGCGTTGTGTGAATAATACGAATACGAATATTGGCAGATATAATACCTTTCCAAAAACTTATGGATTGTCGGTGAGGTGTTTAAAAGATTAAAATTACATCTTTGTTATGAAAGTTAATAGAACAGGAATATTGATATTATTTACTATAGTCGTGTCGGGCATTATAATAAGCTCATGCAAAGAAAAAAACGATGAAAATGCAGATGTAACCCAACCGCTTAATTTTATAAGTCTGATAGCTATAAAGGATACTGTAATTAATCCTGATACTACAACGATTATAGCAAATGCAACAGGCGATGGGCTTATTTATTCATGGGCGGCAAGCAAAGGGAATATCATCCTTAATTTCAGCACTAATGCAAAGGTTACTTATGCGCCGTCGCCATGCACTACGGGGAATATCGAAATTTCCTGCTCTGTCGCCGACCGCGCCGGCACACAACAATCAAAAATAATTACAATTTATGTGCTTTAAGCTACAAAAACAATTCTTAATATTTGTATTATTTCTTATAATAACCGCTTCCGACACTGTGGCACAATGTTTTTCATCACCGGGAAATCCTATTGGCGGCACGGCTAATATGGGAACTGTTGATAAAAATATGTTCAGAGTGGCTTCATTCTATAAATATAATTATGCAGACCAATATTACCATGGCGCCAAGAAATCGGATTACGTGCTTTTTGAAAAAGCATATTTCAACTATTCCGGCTTAATCGTAGGTTATGGAGTGACGGATAAATTTACTATTGAAACCGAAGCCGGATATTTTATTAATAAAACGTTAAAATATCATTACGGCGGTTCTACCGCAAAAGGTCATGGCTTTTCAAATGCAATGCTCACAGGCAAATATAACCTGTACATGAATAATGAAAAGCTACTAGAATGGACAGCCGCTTTAGGAGCTAAAGCACCATTACGAACAAAGGCGCAGGTAAGCAATTATTGCGAATTACCTGTTGACGCACAGCCATCTTCCGGTTCGTTTGGCATTGTTTTACAATCATATCTTATTAAGGCATATTCCATGAGGGGCTACAGATATTTTCTGTTGAACAGATTTGAATACAATTTTCCCAATAGCCACGACTTTTATATCAACAAACAGGAAATTAAATACGGAAATTCATATTACACATCAATTTTCATGTCTAAACATTTGTGGTTTCCCTGGACAAAAGGAGATGGGGCATGGACGGCAATCCTCCAGGTCAGAAACGAAATCAAAGCCCGCAGAAGGGAAAATAATGAAATAGTTAAGGCGTCGGGAAGCAACCTTGTCGTTATTTCCCCGCAAATGAATCTTACTGTCAGAAAGCGATGGAACCTTTCATTTATTGCAGAAATACCGGCTTTTCAATATTATAACGAAACGCAGTTAGGAACTTCATATTCGTTTTTGGTTAACATTACACGCGATTTTGGCAAGGATATTTATTTTCAGTAAACCTTAAATTTGTCTTTGTTATAGGACACTTTAGAAAATTCAGCGTTTCATATTGCATAATCGTTCTGCAAAATCATGGTATTTGTATCAGTTACAGTTTGTTCATCAATTCAGTTACTACTTCGTTAAAAAATTCAATGTCTGAAATTTTATTTATTTACTAATTGCTGCTCTTTTTCTATTTGGGTAACAATTTTTGTCTGTTCTTCGATAGATGGAAGCGGAATAGGAATACCATTCAGATTTGCTTGATTTAATTTCGGTTGTGCGGAACCAGTAATGTGAATTTCAAGATTAATGGAATTAAGATATAATTCAACAAAAGATTGCGTTGCTTTTTTTTTGAACTTTAGAATATGTGCATGATTGTTTACCCAGATTTTTCCTTTTACTGAAAAAGCTATAGGTGTTACTCTTGCTAATAAATTTGCACCATCTTCCGAAATTAATAAATAATCATCATCAAAAATATAGTCATCAACATAGTCAACAATACCGGATGCACCATAGTAAGGATATTTGCCTTGCTTTCTATCAGAAGATGTAACAGGTTTTCTTTTACTATCTAAATTCTCGCATATAGACCCCAATTCCACCATTTCCCAACTTGCATCAATCTCAATTTGTGGTTTGTAATTTTCGACAACTTGTTTTGCCCCGTCAATTATTTTTTGAAAAGATTCGATTTTGTTCACGATTTGTCGCTGAATGGAGAGAGGGGGAAGGGGGATTTGTTTTTCTTTTAACTCTTTCCAATGTCTGCTGTAACCAAGATTTTTTATTTTTGTATTCTTCAAATAGTAATAGAAAAATTTAGAATTAACATTTTCATTTGGCAATAAAATTTTAACTCCATCTGCTCCAAGTACAAAGTCAAAATCTACATACTTAAAAATTCTTGTATGGTCGCCAAAAACAACAACTGGCTTTTCTATTTTGAATAAATCATTCTCGTTATTCCAATATCCTGCAATAAAATTTTCTGATTGGTCAATGATTGGATATTTCCCGTTTTCAAGAAATTCTGATTTTTGAATTTTAGTGGTATATTTCACATCTTCAATTAAATCTTCAACTGAAACCATTTCAAAATTACTCTGCTGTACATTTTCATTAACCCGATAGTGGTCAACAGATAAATTATATTCTTCTTTGGCTGCAATGCGCATCTTATCAACTAAAAATACATTTTTATTATTGCTCGTAAAAACAGTATTATTCTGTAAGTTTTGTTTATATTGCTGCAACAGTTTTAAGGCATCGGGCAAATCGTTTTTGTCAATCTCACGGCGTTGTGCACCCAAATCAAAACCTTCGTTTTCTATTTTAACGAAAAGAATCTTATCAGTCTTTTTTGCAAGAGTTTTATCCATTAAAAGAATGGAGGTTTTCACACCGCTGTAAGGCTGGAATATCCCGGCAGGCAAACTTACCACTGCAAACAAATAGTTTTTATCAACCAATATTTTACGCAAAGTTTTGTAAGCTGTTGCACTTTGAAAAATAATTCCTTCGGGAACAATAATACCCGCCCTGCCTGTGCTTGGGTGTATATGTTCTGCAATATAATCAACAAAAAGAACCTCGCTACGGTTTGCCTGAATGGTGAATTTTTTATGCGGTTTTATTCCTCCTTTTGGAGACATAAATGGCGGATTTGCAAGGATTACATCGAAATATTCATTCCAGCGGTCTTCGCTTGTAAGCGTGTCGTATTCATAAATTTTTGGGGTGGTGAAACCGTGCAGATACATATTTACCAGGCTCAAACGCACCATATCGGGCGAAATATCGTAACCGGTAAAATTTTGCATCAGTTTTTTTCTGTCATCTGGCGTAAGTAAATCGCCTCGGTAATTCCCCTCTTGAGAGGGGTTAGGGGTGTGTTTGCTGTTGTTTTTTAGAATATATTTATAGGAAGAAATTAAAAATCCTGCGGTGCCACATGCCGGGTCGCAAACCGTTTCGTTTTTCTTTGGCTGCAAAATTTCAACAATAAAATCAATAATATGGCGCGGCGTGCGGAATTGTCCTGCATCGCCCTGAGAACCGAGAACAGAAAGCAGGTATTCAAAAGCATCGCCAAGTTTTTCGCTGTGGTCGTAAGTGAAGCCGTTAATAAT
>JACQWN010000448.1 GCA_016209245.1 Bacteroidia bacterium | reverse complement strand
TAATCATTATGATGATTTATTTTATTATAAATCAATCATTTGCACAAAATGCTGAATTTGAAAAAGCCCAGCAATATTTGCAACAGAAAGGTGAGGTTTACTTCAAATTTACTGTTAATACATCAAAAGAGCTTTTGAAGCTTACAAGGATAATTTCAATTGATAATGTTTCGGGGCAGGAAGTATATGCTTATGCAAATGCTGCAGAATTTGAAAAATTTGTTGCACTGGAATATCCTTATGAAATTTTGACACATCCGGGTGATCTTATAAAAAATCCGGCTATGTACGACGGTACAAAGGGAATATGGGATTTTGATACATATCCTACTTACACCGAATACGAAACGATGATGACTACATTTCAGACAAATTATCCAAACCTTTGCGAAATAATACAAATTGGTACAACCGTGGATGGACGCAAGCTCCTGTTTGCTAAAATATCGGATAATGTCAGCACCCGTGAACAGGAACCGCGTTTTATGTACACTTCTACTATGCATGGGGACGAAACCACCGGATATATTCTAATGCTCCGTCTTATTAATTATTTGCTGACTAATTACGGTACTCTTCCTGAGGTTGCTAATCTTGTTAATAATGTAGAAATATGGATTAACCCTTTGGAAAATCCTGATGGGACTTATGCAGGAGGCAATAGCACTGTCAGCGGTGCTACCAGGTATAATTCCAATAATGTTGATTTGAACCGTAATTATCCGAATCCTGAAGCAGGCGACCATCCCGACGGTTCTGCATGGCAACCGGAAGCCTTGGCAATGATGGGGCTTACAGATACTCTCCATTTTATTATTAGTGCAAATTTTCATGGCGGCGCTGAGGTCGCTAATTATCCATGGGATTCATGGACAAGCTCCCAACAAATTCATGCTGATGATACATGGTGGCAGTTCGTTTCTGCCGAATATGCCGATGGCGCCCAAACTTATGGCGCTCCGGGATATTTTACAAGTGTAACTTCTTCGGGTATTACAAATGGCGGCGACTGGTATGTAATTTATGGCAGCAGGCAGGATTATATGACCTATTATAAATTCGGCAGAGAGCTCACTCTTGAAATTTCAGATACAAAATTACTACCGGCTGCAAGCCTTCCTGATTACTGGGATTATAATTATCGCTCACTTATAAATTATATGAAGCAGGTAATGTATGGCATTCGCGGAACTATTACAGATTCAATTACCGGAGAACCGCTTGAAGGAACCGCTACAATCGCCGGTCACGATTTTCTTAATTCCCATACAATTTCCGAATTACCTTTTGGCGATTATTATCGCCCGATTTATGCAGGAACTTATGATGTTACTTATGATGCCGATGGCTATAAACCTAAAACCTATACAGTCACAGTTACAAATAATGCTGCAACTATTCTCAATGCCCAACTTGTTAAAGCTTTTTCTGTGAAATTCCTATAACCGTTCAGTTTACAAACCTCAGCACTGATGCCACTTCTTATTTATGGAATTTTGGTGACGGCAGCACAAGCGTAGCAATTAATCCATCTCACATATATACAAATTATGGAAACTATGATGTTACTCTTATCGCTTACAACGTACTTGGTAATGATACTATTATAAAATCAGCATATATCAGCATTGATTCATTGAATCCTTGTTCTTTTTTTATGCCAACTTCAGGAACTCAGATATTAACAAGCTGTGAGGGTATTTTAATGGATAGTGGCGGTGATGGAAGTTATCAGAACAATACAAATGGAATCACTACTATTGTTCCGGATGGCGCTTCTACAATTACACTTACCTTTCTATCGTTCAGCTTTGAACTGGATTACGATTATTTATATATCTACGATGGTCCTGATATTAGCAGCCCGTTAATCGGACAATATACAGGCACCGGCTTGCCTAATGGAGGAACTATCACATCAACTTACGGTTCAATTACACTGCGTCAATATACCGATGGTGGTGTCATCGCTGCAGGATTTGAGCTGAACTGGGTATGTAATTATCCAACAAGTCCGCCGGTTGTCAATTTTACCGCTTCCCCGACTACTAGCTGCACTGGTATTATTCAATTTACAGATTTGACAACTAACGGACCTCAAACATGGTTATGGGACTTTGGCGACGGTCAGGCATCGAATCTTCAAAATCCTGTACATACATATACTACAAGCGATACATTCACGGTCACACTTTTTTCGACCAATATTATCGGCGCCGATGAACTGATTATGACCGACTATATTATTATCAATCTGCCTGTCTCTCCAACAGCTACCGGCGATGCAAGGTGCGATTCCGGCCAGGTCACATTGTTTGCTTCAGGTTCCGGTACTCTTAACTGGTACGATCAGGCATCCGGTGGAAATCTTGTAAATACAGGAACTTCATGGATAATTCCAAACTTGCCTGCCTCTACAACTTACTATGTTGAAAACGAAGTAGAACAACCTTCACAATATGTAGGAGAAACAAATTCGACCAGCAATGGAGGTTATTTTACGGCTTCAAATGAACATTACCTGATTTTCGATTGTTTCACGCCGCTACAAATTGTCTCGGTTGAAGTTAACGCTCAAACTGCAGGTAACAGGACAATAGAATTACGCACCAGTACAGGAACAGTCCTTCAATCGGCGACTATAAACATACCTGTTGGTGTTAGCCGGATTACACTGAATTTTGATGTTCCCGTAGCCAATAATCTGCGGTTGGCCGGTCCAGGTTCGCCTTATTTGTGGAGAAATAGCTCCGGATCATCATATCCTTATCAGATTCCTGGATTCCTGAGCATTAAAAACAACAGCGCCGGGAATCTCAATTATTATTATTATTTCTATGACTGGGAAGTACGTGAACGATCCTGCATCAGCGCAAGAACACCGGTTACAGCGACTATCAATTACCCGCCTGCACTGAATATGAGCTCAACCGATGAATCTTTCCCCGGAGCAAATGATGGAACTGCAACTGTAATGCCTACAGGAGGTTCAGCACCTTATTCTTATCTGTGGGATGCAAACGCAAGTAACCAAACTATCCAAACGGCAACAAACCTGGCAACTGGAACTTATTATGTAACAATTATAGACGCTAACAGTTGTACCGAAACGGACAGTGTTTTTGTTGATATTGGATCCTTTCCTTTATCTGTCACAATAACCAAAACAAATGTTAATTGTTATGGTGGTTGCGTCGGAACAGCAAACGTATCAGCTTCCGGTGGTGCAACTCCCTATGCTTATTTATGGTCTTCAGGCGGAACCGATGCGACTATATCCGGCTTATGTGCAGGAACATACACCGTGACTGTGACCGATGCCAATTCCAATACTGCGACTGATGCAGTGACAATAACACAACCAAGTGAACTTATAGTTGTAATGTCTTCAACTGATGTAACTTGTTATGGATATTGTGATGGTAGTATAACTGCCGCACCTTCCGGTGGGACACCTCCGTATACTTGGGTGTGGTCACCACCAAATTATAGCACACTGACAGTAACAGGTTTATGTCAAGGATCAGATCGTCTAGTTGGGGTATGGGACAATAATGGTTGTTACGAAACTGGTTATGGCAGTGTTAGTGGACCATATGAAATAGAAGTATTAACAACTACCACAGATGTGACCTGCTTTAGTTATTGTAACGGCTCGGCAACAGCAACACCAACCGGCGGCATATCGCCATATACATATTCCTGGTCACAAGGAAGCAATACTCAAACGATAAACGGCTTATGTTTTGGGAGTTTTATCGTGACGGTCACTGATAATAATTCCTGTACTGCTATTGATAGTGTAACAGTTTACGAACCGGCAGCGCTCATTGTTACCGTCATGGGAACAGATTTATCGTGCTATAACAGTCAGGATGGAAGCGCTGGTGTTACTGTAACAGGAGGCATTTCTACATATTTTTATCTATGGGACAATTCGGAAACGACCGAAGATATTGCAGATATTGCTGCAGGAGTTTATACTGTGACTGTCACAGATGCAAATGGATGCGTTGTGACCGCCGAGATCACCATTGGTGAACCCGGTGAAATAATCCTTTCGATATCCGGAACTGATGCCAATTGCATGACAGCCAACGGGCAGGCTACGGTCAGTATTGTAAGCGGAGGAATATCACCATTTACCTATTTATGGAACGACCCGGGTTCGCAAACAACGGTTACCGCTACAGGTTTGGCAGCAGGTATTTATGAAGTGACTGTCACCGATGCAAACGGATGTACATCTGTTGCCTCTGTAACAATTGATAATATAGGCGGTCTGACTGCAACTATTATATCATCTGCCGATGTTTTATGTAACGGTGCCTGCATAGGCAACGCAACTGCCGGTGCATCAGGCGGAACACCTCCTTATATTTATTCATGGGACGATCCGGCAAATCAAACCACCGGTGCGGCTTCAAATCTTTGCGCCGGCTTTTTTACCGTTACAGTAACTGACAATGCAGGTTGTATCGTTTTTACAAGCATTGAAATAACCGAACCCACGGCATTAACATATTCTGTTACAGGGACAGATGAAAGTTGTAATGGTTGCAGCGACGGCTCTGCCGACCTTACGGTTACCGGAGGAACAACACCTTATAGTTATTTATGGAGCAACGGTGCGAGTTCGCAGGATATATCCGGTCTCACCGCTGATACTTATTCAGTCACCGTTACTGATGCAAACGGCTGTTTATTTATTGACAGTGTTGTTATAAATACCGTTCTTTATCCTCCGGTTGCCGACTTCTTTTCTTCCGATACATTAACCTGTATCGGTTCTTCAATTCTATTTATTGATATATCTACAAATTCCCCAACCTCATGGTATTGGACTTTTGAAGGCGGAACGCCGGCATCATCCACTATTCAACATCCTTTAGTTGTATATAATACACAAGGTTCATTTTCTGTTTCATTAACCGCTTCAAACTCTGATGGAGCGGATACAGCTACATTTATAGATTATATTACTATTTCGTTACCGCCTGTTTTAAATTTCACCACCACCGATGAATCAGGTGAGGGCGCTTTTGATGGCTCCGTTACCGTAAATGTATCAGGCGGAATTGCTCCTTACTATTATACATGGAATACAGGCGCTCATACACAAACTATAGATAGTCTGACAGCAGGCACATATTCAGTTGTAGTTTCGGATGCAAACGGTTGTATGGTTACCGCCCCGGTTAATGTTATTACCATGACAGGTATTTCAAATACGATGTCAAACAAAAATATCTTTATTTATCCTAATCCGTCAAAAGGAGTTCTTAATATTGAAACAGC
>JACQWN010000447.1 GCA_016209245.1 Bacteroidia bacterium | reverse complement strand
TATACAAATATTTTAATAAATTATTTTATGGACTACATTATTATATAAAAATTCATAAAATTATTTGATATTATAAATAAATAACACTATTTTTGACCATGTTTTTTACGGAATATGGGTTAAATAATATGTATTATGAGGACAAAGGTATTATTCTTTACTATTACCATTTTGCTATCATACATAAACATAGCAACTTACAGTCAAAACATTGCCATTACTGATGATGATGGATATACAGCTCATCCTTCGGCTATGCTTGATGTAAAATCTACAAATAAGGGAGTTTTACTTCCGAGATTAACTACAGTACAACGAAACGCTGTTATAAATCCTGCTACCGGTCTATTAGTCTTCGATACAGAGCAAAAAGTATATTACTTTTATAATGGAACGCAATGGGTTGACGTTTCTTCTGGAAGTACAGAAAACTACTGGACAAAAAACGGGATAAATATATATCTTGCAGATTCCACAAATAAAGTTGGGGTCGGTACTTCATCTCCAATCGGCAAATTGGATATAAAAGCTGATCCGTCGGCCGGTATTGACGAGCCGATATTGAATGTAATCAACAAAACAGGCGATACTGTTTTGGCAGTATATAACAGCGGTGTTCGTATTTATGTAGCGGACGATCCTGCCCTGAAAGCAGCCGGAAGCCGCAGCGGTTTCGCTGTGGGAGGTTTCAGTATAACAAAAGGGCTTACGAATGAATATTTACGTGTAACACCTGATAGTGTTAGGGTTTATATCGAAGATACAATCGGTCTGAAAGCAAGCGGTAACAGGGGCGGATTTGCCGTAGGTGGGTTTAGCTTAACTAAAGGTATTAATGACAGCTTATACCTTTTCTCTGACCGAACAGGTTTTAATGTAACATATTTAACTCAAACCGAACGTGATGCCATAACCAATCCCCGGTTAAGTTCAATAATCTTCAATACCACCGACAGTTGTCTGCAAATATACCTTGGTTATTGGGAAAGCATCTGGTGTACACCAATGAATTGCATTTATCCGACGATTCTTACCCAACCTGTGGATAGCCTCGTAACGGTAGCAGGAGGTAATGTGTTTTTTGCAGTATCGGCGACAGGATCAAAAATATATTACAAATGGCAGGAAAGGACGGATGGAGGTTCTACCTGGAAAATGTTGTCAGATGGCGGTGTAAATCCGCAGTATTCCGGTACACATACCGATACTCTTGTTATCAATAATATACCAGTTAATTATAATTTATATAAATACCGCTGTCTTGTTTCAAATGCATGTGGCAGTGAATTATCATCCGATGCTACTCTCTTTGCAGGATGTGGAACTCCATTTACAGACAGCAGGGATAGCAAAATTTATAATACTGTACTAATCGGGACTCAGTGCTGGATGGCAGAAAACCTGAACTTTGGAACAATGATAAATTCTACAACGGGAGGACAATTTCAAACCGACAACGCAGTAATAGAAAAGTATTGTTATAGCAATAATAGCGCTAACTGTTCCACTTATGGCGGACTGTATGAATGGAATGAAATGATGCAATATAACCCGTCTGATGCCGGAAATCCCGGTACAACGCAGGGTATATGTCCCTCCGGCTGGCATATTCCTACAGATGCTGAATTGACTACATTAACGGATTATCTCGGAGGGGAAAGTGTAGCAGGTGGCAAGATGAAAGAAATCGGTACTACGCACTGGACTTCGCCAAACACCGGCGCAACCAATGAAAGTGGATGTACGGCTTTGCGAACGTTAGCACGATTGCGTGGGGACGCAACCTAGATTACAATAGTGCCGAAGTGAGCTGGTTCGGCACCACTAAGGAGTACGGCTTTTCGGTGCGGTGCTTGAAGGACTAAAGTTGACTATTGGATAATTTTAGCTTTTATCGGCGAAGGCGGGCGAAATTATCTTTTCAACCCCAATCCCGCACATAATTTATGTGCGGGACTATAACAGGGCAGTGCAACGCAGTGCGGTGCTTAAAGAACTTGTAGACTATTCGTCTATTTGACGTGTGCCTTGAATGAAGGTAACAAAAAAAGAGTTATCAGCAATGCTGAATTTTGACATGGAAGGCTTTGAAACAGTGCAAGGGTAATAGTTGAGGTGCGGCGCACGAGCGAAAAGTGTTAGCTGGCTTCAACCGCTTAAATCAAAGGATTGGACTTCCGCAAACGATGTGCAGGCATAGTTTGCAAACCACTTTATGCTGCGACAGGCGAAAATCTGTTGTAGTGAACGATAAAGGAAAAGGCAAGACAAGTATCTTGTCAGGTAAGAATAAAGAAGACGAATGCAGATAAACCACTGATGAGGTATCGAAAAGACATAGAAGACACCAGAAACCATTGTGTCGTCAAATGCGATGGGATTAGTATTGAGAAAATAAGTAAAGAAAAGCACCTGTTTATTAGTCTTTACGGTGTCCGGTATAAAGGTGGCGTGAGCTTTATTCGGGGTTAAAATTCGGAACAAGGGAATGCTGTATGCCAATGTTAAAGAGAAACAGCAAGTAAAGACCTTATGAGCCTAGTATCAAAGTGGCATACAGTTGCGGACTAAGTCATAGTAGTGATGAAGTTTCTGTAATAGAAATTGAGCGAAGGGCTTAGCTCGCTCAAGATTTTAATTATTAAAACAACTGAAATGAATTTATTCAGTAAGATTGCAGTTATTGAATCAAAGTCTCAGCCTGTAACGGAGATAATGGTAACAGAAGCCTATAAAAGCGTAAAGAAGGGAGGAGAAAGTGCAGGGATTGACGGTGTAAGTTTCACGGAATTTGCAGAAAATTTAAGTGGAAATTTATACAAGATATGGAACAGAATGGCATCAGGGAGCTATTTTCCACCATCTGTAAAAGAAGTTGAGATACGGAAAAATGATGGAAAAATGCGCAAATTGGGAATACCTACCATTGGAGACAGAATAGCACAATCAGTAGTAAAAGAACATTTAGAAAAAGCAGTAGACAGCAAATTTGAAGAAAACTCTTACGGTTATCGCAAAGGCATGAGCGCAGAAACAGCGTTGCAGAAATGCAAGGAGAATTGTTGGAAATATGCTTGGGTGATAGATTTGGACATAAAAGGGTTCTTCGACAATATTGACAGGGACTTGCTAATGGAAACAGTAAGGGAGCATACAGAGGAAAAGTGGGTGTTAATGTATATCGAACGGTGGCTGAATGCCTCAATAATTAAGAAAGACGGCACACAGGTAACCAGAGAAAAAGGAACACCACAAGGAGGAGTAATAAGTCCACTATTGGCAAATATTTTCTTGGATAAAGTATTTGACAAATGGCTTTTGCAAACATTTAAGGGAGTAACTTTTGAGCGTTATGCAGATGACATAATCATCCATTGTCAAAGCCAAAAGGCAGCGGAATACATACTTGACAAAGTAAGAATCCGCTTACAAGATTTCAAGTTAGAAACACATCCTGACAAAACAAAGATAGTCTATTGCAAGCAAGCAAACCGCAATGAGAAATATAGTGTAAACAGTTTCAAATTTCTTGGTGTAGAGTTTCGACCACAAAAAGTGAAGAACAAGCAAGGCGAACCTAAAAGTTCATTCAAGAAAATAGGGGACTATATCAAAAGTTTGAGTTTACACAAGCAAACCGACCGGGATATTTATCAGCTCACAGAATTAATAAATGATAGATTAACAGGGTGGTTTAATTATTTCAAAAAGTGGGGAATACAACAAGAATGCGGATATTTCTTTTACAAATTAAATCAAAGGCTGATAAAGTGGGCTATGAACAGGTATAAACGGCTAAACAGTAAGAGAAAAGCCATAGGATTTTTGAGAGTAAATCAAAAATTAAATCCAAACTTATTTGTACATTGGAAATATGGTTTTTGTCTTTAAACGAGGGCGTTTATCGGTTGTAAAATCAAATATAAATCAAGCTAAAGAAGTGAACTTTATAAAAGAAGTAAAGTAAATTGCGTAAGTTTGTATTAAATTGATGAACAATTCAGAAAATAGAGATTTGAGCGAGAAGAGCCGTATGAGTCGAGAGGTTCAAGTACGGTTCTGCGAGAGGTTTCAGGTGTAACTCCTGTTACCTACTCTACTATTTGACTATTTTTCATAAAAACGGCTTTGGCAGTCGAATTTTTTTGAAAATTTTGTATTTTTTTGCGTTAAAAACTACTACAATAGAGTCACGAGACATACCTGAAAGGGTTGAACATTAGTGTTGATATATTGAAAATTTTATTGCGAATGGGTTATTTTTTAAAAATTATATTGCCCTTCGCAGTAAATTTCGGAATGACAACAACACAGTTGATATATTAAAAATTATATTGCGAATGCGTTATTTTTTAAAAATTATATTACCCTTCGCTGTAAATTTTTAAACATTCGTGCATTTG
>JACQWN010000446.1 GCA_016209245.1 Bacteroidia bacterium | reverse complement strand
TTCATTTATTTTGCTTTCGCAATAGTCTATCTCGCTTTGCAACTGTTCTATTTTGGATTGAAGTTTCGCTTCTACTTTTTCTTCATTGAGTTTTAGCAACTGGTCAACAAGTTTTACAATTTCGTTGGAAAATTTAAGATTGCTGTTAGAAATTTTTGGAATTGGCACTTGCTCTATAAATTGTTTTGAATACTGTATGCTTCTTTTGCCAAGTAACCGCAACTCGCTTTCTAAATACCATTCCATTAATTTTGAAGATAAAATTCCATTCAAATATTTCAAATTTTCTCCGGTAATCATAAAACATGTTTTGTCAATATAATATCCTTTATCATCATAATAAAATTCAGAGCGTCTTACTGTTGTTTCTGGATAAATTAATTTTTCTTTTTCAAACAAATCATAATAACTGCAAGCTCTTAAATTCCACCAATTATTACCTTGGTCTGCTCTTGATTTTATTTTTTGTCCAAAATTTTTTAAGTAATTATAAACCGATGGATAGTCATTTATATCAATTCCATTTTTTGTAACGATTAACCACAACCCCGCCCATTCAACCGAATATTTGTGAACATCTCTACCTCTTAATAATGGTTTTAGAATTTTATCTGCATTTTTATCTTGCTTTATTAATTCATTTTTTGTTTTTGTATCAATAATGAATGCTTCGTTTAAACCAGTCAATAGCCCCCGGTTAATATTTATTAACTTATCTTTTGTAGCAGTATCAACAATGAATGCTTCATTCAGACCACTTTTAATACCGTACTTTATTATTATTTTCCAATTCTTCAGTATCTCTCCTTTTTGCTTTATTTTATTTTTAAGTTCTAATGTGTCTGATTTTGCAATTATCCATTTGTCAGCATTGAGATTATCAAGTATAACTGCATTTTTATTAAGATAATCATCAATAGAACTTCCTTTTTTATAATCATTTTTGAAATGGCAAGCCGTAAGATTATTTCTACATTCCGATTTTGAAAGAATTAATATTGATGTATCAACCGTTGCATCCTGAAATATCTTTAATCCGCCGAAATTGATAAGCAATTCAGGATTAGTTTTTTCAACAAAATATTTCCTTAATATTTTACCATAATTTGTCTGCAGCCACTGATTAGATGTAATGAAAGAAACTAAGCCGTTTTGTTTTAATATCTTAATTGCATTTTCAAAAAATAAACAATAGATATCTGTTGTATTTTCAAAAACATGGTATCTTTTTCTAAAATAATTTGTTTGATATTGTTCTAATGTTGAAAGAGAGAAATAAGGCGGATTACCTATTACTATATCAAAGCCACTTTGTTCACCATAAGAAACATGTGGTTCTTCAACTATGCCAGTATATTTGTCAATCAATTCCGTTGCTCTTTTTTCTGCATCTTCAGTTTGCTTTTGAATTTTATGTGCGTGCCATTTTAGTTCTTCATTTCTATCAGGTTTTCTCCTGTTCAAAAAGTTCATAATCATAAAAATCTTCATCCACCAAACTATTTCCACACCTGATATTATTATCAAGGTCGGGTAAAACCCTTTCATTCCATACTTTAAACTGATGCTGAATAGTGGCTTCGGTCTCTCCTTCCATACATTTTAAAAGCAAACTCAGTTTAGTCACTTCGACTGCATTTACATCAATATCAACTCCGAAAATATTGTTGAGTAAAATTCTTTTCTTCTCATTTGTAGTAAGATTTCCATCCGGGGTGAGCAGGTCGCTTTTTTTCCCTTTTGATGGTTTGCCGTTGTCGGAATAATAATTTTTATGATAGTCCAGTAAATACTGGTAAGCTCCCAAAAGAAACGAGCCGCTTCCGCAAGCGGGGTCAACAATTTTTATTTTGCCGATTTCTTTCGGTGTTTTTCCGTAAATGAGTTTCCCGACTGTATTTCTTACAATGTATTCTACAATATATTGAGGCGTGTAGTAAACACCGCCCGCTTTTCGGACTTCGGGCTTTTCCTCAATTTTTGCGTGATGTGCAGGTGTAATGCGGATTACTTTTCCGAGAAACCGCTCGTAAGCGCTTCCTAAAATTTCTACGGCCAAAACGGAAAATTCGTAAGGGCATTCGGGATAATATAATTCATTGACAATGTTCTTTATTACTTTGTTGTCAATTTTCAGATGCTCGCTGATATGGTCTTTCATAAAATCAAAAAGTCCGGAATTGTATTTTTCGTCTGCTCCGAGGAACTGGTCAAAAAGATTTTTATAATAGACGCCTTGTTTAATAATGTATTTCAATTTGCCATAAGGTTCAACACTTCTGTCTTCGGCTATTCTCAAAAAAATAATTCTGTTGAGCGCTTGCTGAACGGCAAAATTTATTTCGTCTTCATCAAGTTGTTTATTATTTAATGCAATGCTTGTCGCAAGATAACTCCGCCAGTTGTCAAGCGATTGCAAAAATTCTTTGTCAACCGTAGCCGTTCCTTTTTTCTGCGTGTCGCTTTGCACGAACTTATCAAAACTGCCTTTCAGCACCCGCTCTTTGCTGAATGTTTCCCATAAAAAATCGAACTCTTTCAGGTAATCCCGAAAAGTCAAATACTTTATTCTTGCCGTGGATGCTTTGTCGGTGGGTCTTGGTTTTTTTGTGCAGTCATAAACAGCAAATTCTTCAAAGTCAGTAATTATACTGACAGGAAGTTTTGCACTCCAACCGTATCTGCGAATTTGATAAGCAGGCGAAATTTCTTCTTTTACCAATACACTCGGTTTTTTAGCTTCAACAAAAAACAAGCGTTTGCTCCCTGCCAAACGAAAAGAATAGTCAGGGGCTTTGGTCGCTCCGCCAACTCTTACTTTGTCTTCATGGATTACTTCACGATAAGATTCGGCATAACCTTGCTCATTGTCAATATCCCAACCCAGCGCTTTGAAAAAGGGGTCAATAAAATCGCGCCTGGTTAAAGTTTCGTTATAATCGGCTTTCTGATATGATTCGTACTGCTCTTCAAACCGGGCAACAAGTTCGGATATTTTATTATATGCTTCTTCTTTAGTCATTTTAATTCTTTTCCACATACAGCCCCTTGTGAAACAAGAAAATCTTTAACTTCTTTGTTCTGTGCATAATCGAGAGCGGTTCTTCCGGCTTTGTCTTTTTCATTGATTGATGCGCCTGATGAAACAAGCAATTCGACGAGCATAAGCTTATTCCTGTTTTCAGGGTCAACACAAGCCTGCATCAGTGGTGTCTGTCCGTAAAAATCCTGATAATCTATGTATGCCCCCTGTTCGAGCAAATATTTAGAAATTTCATAAAATCCGTTAATTGCTGCAATAATCAAAGGAGTATTTCCGTGACGGTCCTGCCCGTCAACATTAGCGCCATATTCAACCAGCATTTTCAGAATGTCAATGTGATTGTGATAAACGGCAATTGTCAGCGCCGTATTTCCTAACCGGTCAATTTTATTAACATTAGCACCATTATCAATCAGCTCTCTGACCTTATTAATATCACCCTGCTGTATGGCGATATGCAAGGTTATAACCTGAGCAAATGTGAGGGAAAAAATGCAGTTAACTGTAAAAATTATAATAAGCCCTATTCTTAACATTTTAATCGCATTAAATTTATTTCTTAATTCTATGCTTCCTAAATTTAGGTTTTATTTTTTGGTAAAAATATAAAATTTTAAACTTATTATAAATAATTTTACTATTTCTATCGCATTTATTTATTATTAATATATTTGCAAATAATAATTTTAATCCGGTTGTGGCGACTTTAGCGCCATAACTTGGATATTTCTTTTTCAATGCTTAAATATATACTCTGGATAGATGAAAATAGAACGGCAATTACAGGGAACACTAAACACAATTTTTACTGAAGAAATAAAATCCCGAAGATTAGAGAATCGTATTTTCCCTTATTCGGTAGAAGAAGAAGGCAGAGCTGATATTACTCTTAAAAATTCCAAAGGTAAAACAATTTTCTTTATTGAACTTAAAGACCCACGTGCTATAGATGGCAAAAGTATTTTTGACAGTAATATATTACAACGGGAATTAGAACGTGCCCAACGATTAGAAATAGATTATTTCGGCGTTTGCAACTTCACCGCTGCTGCATTGTTGGATACTAAAAAAATGTATGAAAAAAATGCAGTGTCTGAATGTTTCTTTTCTGTTGCTGAAATCGTACGACTTAGTGTAAATTATGTACCTACGAATGAAATACAACGTAAACTACGAATTATAGCTAATTTTTACCTTGACCGTGCAGTAGAGATTATTGAACGCAAAGCTATTAAATTCACACCTATTGATGAGTTGTTTATTTTCAAAATTCGCAATCTGATTGAAATATATGGCTATGGCATTACAGAAAAGGTGTGGGAAAAATACAAAAGCAATAAAGAATTCAAAAAAGAAATTTCCGATTATGCCAGAAAACAACATTGGAATATTCCTGCCATTTATGAAGAAATTGAGAACATTACTTATATTTCTTTATTGATGCTTATCTCAAAATTGATTTTTTACAAAACATATTTTGATAACAACATTTGGAAAGGTCTTTCACCAATTATAATTGACGACAATATTGACTCTGCAAAAAAACTAGAAGAAACATTATGGGATTATTTCCATGAGTTTCAGGAAATCACCAGGAACTTTGAATTGCTGATTGGCATTCGCGATCATATTATCTTTCGTATCCCTTTTGTCAGTGACCATTCCATTGAGTTAGTCCGTTCAGTGTTAAATGCAGGAGCGCATTACAATTTCAGCAGTGCAAAATATGATGTTATCGGCCGTATTTTTGAGGAACTTATCCGCGAAGATGAACGACACAAATTGGGACAATATTTTACTCCGCCCAATGTGGTTGATTTAATCAATGTTTTTGCAATTCGCACTGGCAGAGAGAAAATATTTGACCCTTCTTGCGGCTCAGGAACTTTTTTAGTCCGCTCTTATGAGCGTAAGAAAAAATTAAATCCCAAAATGCACTCTGCATTGCTTAAGGAAATTTACGGCAACGATGTTTCCGATTACCCTGCTTATCTTTCTATGCTCAATTTAGCAGTGCGAAATATAAGCAAACATTCTTACCCGAAAATTATTCATAGCGATTTTTTCTCTATCGTGCCTTCTGTTAAATTAGAAGTACTCAATCAAAGAGGAGAAAAAGAAAGACGCTGTTTGCCTCAATTTGACGCTATAATTGGAAATCCGCCTTCTACAAGACAGGAAGAAATTGGAAGTTTACAAGGTCTGGTAAATAAAGAAACGATAACCGACTTGCAACAATGGATGTTACGTCATTTTGAAATCGTTGCCATAATGGACAGCGAAGTAGAACGTTTTTTCCCAGCCGCTTCGGTGAATACAACCATTGTGATTTTGAAAAGATGCAATGGTAGAGATGAGGATATACGGAACAGCAATCTGGTGAGGTTTATTTTTTTCAAAGAAAAATTAGTAGAGATTCTTAAAGAATATAAAAATGCCGATACACTCATAACAGTTTTTGAAAAGACCAATAATTCGGTAGAAAATGATTTTTTTAAAATCACTTGTGTGGAGCAAAAAGAATTACTGAATGAAAGCAAGTGGGGTATATTTCTTAAAGCACCTGAGGTGTATTTTAATATATTGAAGAAAGGGAAAGGAAAATTTAAAACATTAGGAACCAATGAAGGAATCGCAAATATTTTTTATGGACTTAAAACTGGTTGCAATGAATTCTTTTATTTAAAAGATATTACAAAAACTTCAAAAAATAATATTGTATTTTCCATTGTAAATAATATTGAAAAATTTAGAAGTATTGATGAAATAAGAAAAAATAACTTAAGAATAGTTCAGAATGGATTAAATGAAATATGGTTAATAGAAAGTGATTTTGTAAAACCTGCTATAAAAACAACAAAAGAAATTAACTCCTATTTGATAGATAAATTAAGTGAAGAAAAT
>JACQWN010000445.1 GCA_016209245.1 Bacteroidia bacterium | reverse complement strand
GGGCAATCACTCGATAAACGCTCGATACGATTGCTGGGGCAATCACTCGATAAACGCTCGATACGATTGCTGGGGCAATCACTCGATAAACGCTCGATACGATTGCTGGGGCAATCACTCGATAAACGCTCGATACGATTGCTGGGGCAATCACTCGATAAACGCGAAAATGTGGTTACCGAGTGTCTGCGAAAGCAGAGATGTATCGATGTAACCACCATTAATAAAAGTCACCCCGACACTGATAAATATTATCTTTGCGGTCTTTATTGCCGTCAGGTGTTCACCTGACGAAAAATTTACTGACGGGTGAAACACCCGTCACTAACAATATGCTGAAAAAAAAGCACAAAGAGAAAAATATTTATAAACATGAGAGAGGTTTGCATTACAAACCTCTCTCAAAAATACTACTGATTTCTGTAATAGCCATTCTATGCGTAATTTCGTATCTTCCGGCATATAAGAACAATATAACAAATTGGGATGACGACCGGTATATAAGTAAAAATCCTTATATAACTTCATTATCATTTTTTAATGTCAAAGAAATTTTTTCAAATTTCTATTTTTGCAACTACCATCCTCTTACTATGCTTTCATTGGCATTGGATTATTCAATAGGCGGAACTTCGCCGTTTGTATTCCATTTCACAAATGTTTTATTGCATATTATCAATTCCTTGCTTGTTTTTTGGCTAGTTTTACTGGTTTTGAACGATTTGAAAACTGCATTTTTCTGCGGTCTGCTGTTTGGTGTTCACACTCTGCATGTCGAATCGGTCGCATGGATTGCCGAAAGAAAAGATGTTTTGTATTCGCTTTTTTATCTTTTATCTTTTATTTCCTATATCAAATATATAAAACTGACCCGCAAGGACGCCTTGCCAAAAATATCAGCCTGCGCAATAGCAGTGACTCCGAACGAGGTGTCCTTGCGGGTCAGAGTAAACTATTATTTGCTTTCCTTGGTTTTATTTATTATGTCGGTTCTGTCAAAAGGGATGGCGGTTACTTTACCATTGGTCTTGATTGCTACCGATTATTTTTATAACAGGAAACTGCTTTCAAAGAAAATAATTGCTGAAAAAATACCTTTTCTTATTATATCATTGATTTTCGGTATAATAGCAATTCTTGCACAAAAGACGGAAACGGCTATTTCAGGTTTGGAATCATACAGGCTAGATGAAAGTATCGTATTTGCCTGTTATGCACTGTTTCAATATGTATTAAAATTACTCCTGCCTGCCGGTTTGTCGTCGTTTTACCCATATCCTTCAGAAATTTCCTGGTTTTTTTGGTTCTATCCTTTAATTATCATGCTGATTATAGCAATAATTGTATTTTCTTTAATCAGTTGGATTATTCCTGATACTTGGTAGCTTTTCAAAACAATATTCATTAAAGCCAACATTAAAAATAACTATCCCCTTGGTATTGCTTGTTTATTCAATATATTTATCAGCACTAACTTATGAGCGGTGTAAAATATGGAAAGATAGCATTACTCTATGGAGCGATGTTATTTTAAAATACCCTGATTTATATTTGGGCTATTCAAACAGGGGGATAGCTAAGGCCGACGTTGGTGGTTATAAAGGAGCGATACTGGATTACAATAAGGCAATTGAGCTAAAAGATGACTTTGATGCTGCTTATTTTAACCGGGGGACGGCTAAAATGTATTTCAAAGATTTTAAAGGCGCTGTCATTGATTTCGATAAAGTAATTTCGTTAAATCCACCCAGAGTTTGTGAAGCATATAATAACCGTGGCGTTGCTAAATCGGAGCTTAATGAATATGAAGCGGCAATTGCAGACTTCGCTAAAGCTGTGGAGCTGGATTCTTTGTATGCAAATGCATATTGCAACGGGGGAAATGCATTGTATTTTCTTGGAAAATATCAGGAATCTGCCTTGGATTTTAAAAAGGCACTTCAAATCGAACCGGAAAATGCACTTATATATTATAAAAGAGGCAATACACTTTATTTGAGCAAAGATTACAGGAATGCTATGAAAGATATAAATAAAGCAATTGCAATAAATCCTGATTATTTTGAGGCATTCATGCTTAGAGGCAATATCAGAACTGACATAAACGATTTAAAAAATGCAATAGCTGATTTTACGAAAGCTATTGAAATTATGCCTAATTCCGTTGAAGCTTATTTTAACAGGGGAAATACGTTGTTAAAATTGCAGGAATTTGGTAAAGCAATAGCTGATTTTACAAAAGTTATCAATTATTCTCCGCCTAGAGTTGCTGAAGCATATTATACGAGAGGTATCGCTGAAATATATTCAGGGAAGCTGAAAGAAGCTTGTATGGATTTTTCAATAGCATTACAAGACGGTTATGCACCTGCACAAAAAATAATTGAGAAATATTGTATGGCTTCCTCACTGCGTTCGGAATGACAGCAGTAATATTATTGTCGGGAAGGATAGTTCCTTCCGTTATTGAGAGGTAACAAAATAAAAAATAAAAATTTTTTTAAAAATTTTTGTTTGTTAATAAAATTAATTATCTTTGTATTATGATTTGGAGAAAATAATCATGAAAAAATTTCAACAATTGTTGAAAAATCTTCTTGGTGTTTACTCCAACATTTTAATTAATTTTTTAACTTATTAAATTTTTTTCTTTATGAATATTTTTGTTGCAAAATTGGGGCAAAGCACCACAGGCGATAGCCTGAAAAGTCTTTTTGAACAGTTTGGTCCGGTAACTAGTGCTAAAGTCATTACTGACAGAGAAACCGGCAATTCCAAAGGTTATGGTTTTGTTGAGATGACAACTGCTGAAGATGCCGATATGGCAATTGAAAAGCTCAATGAAACCGAATTTGAAGGAAGTGTTATTGTCGTTAAAAAAGCCAAGCCAAAGGGACAGAAAGGGAATAACCAACGCAGATTTGGGAGAAGATACTAATAGTTGATTTCTCAAGACAAAAGCGGCAGGAGCCGCTTTTGTTATTTATAGCACTTCCGAATCCAACCACTTCAAGTATTCCTGATAACCTTCCACTATAGGTATCCCGATTATCTGGGGTGTTTCATACGGATGAACCTGCTTTATTTTTGCTTCGAGCTTTTTGTATGCCTCATTTTTTGTCTTAATAAACATTTGATATTCTTCAGCATTCTCCATGTTATTTTTCCACCGGTAATAACTTTTTACGGGGCTTGAAATCTGAACGCATGCAGCAAGCCTGTCTTCAAGCAAAGCGGTTGCAATTGTTTCGGCATCTTTAAGGGATGAGGTAGTGGTCAATACTAAAATATATTCTGACATATTATAATTTTTTCTTTTTTGCAATAAGTCGTTCTGCATTTTTAATTCTTTCATCGTACAACTTCTTTTTATTTTCAATTTGCTCTTTAAAAAAAACATCTAAAGAATTCTGTATTTTTTGTTTCACAAAATCAAGTGAATGCTCGCGGAATATTTTGTAACTGATATTTCCTTGGATACGATGAACCTTTGGCAATGAATCCAAGACGATTCTAATATCCTGAAAGGGATATTTTTCCCTGTAAAAACCGAGCATTTCTTTCAAAGAATATTTCTCCAGAAGCTCTGCAATGTCCCAAAAATCCTTTACTTCGGTCCGATGGGAAACAGCATCCAATTTGAATGCCGTAATATCTTCTATTGCTGCTAAATTTATTCCATTGAAATCAACCGGCGGCCGGATAAACTTATTTCTCCAATCATAAAAATCGCATCTTACTTCATTCAATAAACTGGAAAATCCGTTAATTGACCTACTTATAATTTGCATTTGAGGAAAAATCTTTCCAAGTATATATTCCAGTTCCTGATGGTTAAATGATTTATCAGAAAACATATCAATATCTGCTGATTCACGG
Organism: Bacteroidia bacterium; assembly: GCA_016209245.1. Taxonomy (GTDB): domain Bacteria; phylum Bacteroidota; class Bacteroidia; order Bacteroidales; family BM523; genus JACQWN01. The sequence continues at coordinate 25,810 of JACQWN010000445.1, read as the reverse complement.
TGCCCTAATTGCAGTGCAAGCGATGTTCCGCCAACTAATCTGAAATTGCGCAGTTCTTCCAAATGCTTTATTTTATCAAGCACATCTAAGAGGCGGGGTGTAATTGTGTTTGTGTGTAGCATTTGAATTGAGATGGTTTAACATGGAAAAGTCCTATAGCAAGGTTAATACTGTGTTCCATCAGATAGTCAGCGTTTAATAACGATTTCAACACCTTGTTTCTGCCATAATAAATCAATATTGATAAAATATCATCCCACTTGCCTCTGTCAAAAACTCTTGAAATGATAAAATCCTGATTTTTCTTAGGGTCAAGCTTTTCAAATTGAACATCCCAGAATGGCTGGTCGCTGAGACCCTCTATGGTTTTTGAAAATTTGTAATTACTCACCCCACAAAAATAATCAAATGATTGAAAAAAACAAAAGGAATAATTTAAAATAATTTCAACTGATTCCCTGATAATCGCTTTTTTCTTTGACCAACCGGTTTAGTAACAAATTCTTTCAGATGATCAGAAATTTCTGATAAAAAACTGGACGGAACACATTTATCTTCAATATTAAATCTTTTTCTGACGGAAGAATATGTAATATGCACTTCTTCTTTTGCCCGGGTGAGAGCGACATAAAATAACCGCCTCTCTTCTTCAGGATCAGAATCATAATGCAACAAAGGTGTGATTCCCTGTTCAGCGCCGGCAATAAAAACCGCCGGAAATTCCAGCCCCTTGGCTGCATGAAAAGTCAATAACCGGACTTTATCCGATTTTATTCTCCCCGTATCGGTATAATTGCTCAGCAACATTTTCCTGAGAAATTGCTCAATATCATTACCTGATTCATCAGCCAGCATTAAAATGCTTTCTTTCTTTAAAATCTGACCTTCATCCAGTAAGTCATCAGGCAATAGATGTGTTAAAACTGAAATTAAGGCATTCTGAAGCCCTTTATCTTTTAATAAAACAGAGAAATCATTCAGCAATTGTTTAATATTTTGAATATCAATCCGGCAATTTTCTGATAATTGAACAAGACTTGCCTGATAAAACAATTTTTTATTTTCAAACAGGCGGTTTAAAAAAATATTTTTGGGGCTTTTTTCCCATTTATAGCATCTGGTCAGCAGATTATCGAGTGCAACTAAATTGAAATTGTCAAGGAAAAGTTCAAGAATACTTTTAATAATGTCGAATGGATGCTCTGACAGGAACGATGAACCATCACCAAGACAGACCGGTATTTCGGATTTTTTTAGCTCTTTTAAAAGCTCGTTTCCGACTGAATGCAATCTGAATAAAACAGCAATATCACCAAATCCATATATTTTATCATAATCAGATGAATAACCGGAGCTAAGATTTTCTGTTCCACCTACTAATTTTTTTATTTCCGAGACAATATATCTTGCTTCGTTATCCGGATTGTCTGCATTATAAACCTTCACTTTATTACCACCTTTCACCAAAGGAAGCATGGTTATTCCACTTTTTAATTTATTATTGCTGATTATATTTCCTGCAGCTTCAAGAATTATTTCAGATGAACGGTAGTTTTCAGAAAGATAAATTTCTTTTGCATTGAAATCGTTCATAAACGAAAAAAATAATTTCACATCCGAACCCCTGAAACCATATATCGCCTGGTCGGGGTCTCCAATTACAAGGATTGTTTTCCCTTGTGCCGCCATCATAAGAAATTTATACTGCAAAGGATTTATATCCTGAAATTCATCAACGGCGAACATTAAATATTTGTTTCTGAATTGTTCCAATGCTTCGGGATAAACTGTCCAATGGCAAATCACTTTATTAATTATATCCGATATATCAACAGCGCCTTGGTTATTAAGATATTCTCTGTAAATGCCCGCGTAATTTCTGATATCCTCATCTTTTAACTCGGCATCAAGCTCAAAAAATTTTGTAAATGATTTGCTGAGCTTGGAAATTTCATTTGATGATAATTGATTAAAAAGAAACCGGAGTATTGTTAATCTGTCGTTCTCATCATACACTTTAGTAATATGTAGAAAATATTCTTTAACGAGCGTAAAGCAAATAGCATGAAATGTGCCGATTGTGACATTATCGCTTAATTCTCCGATTAAGGCATTCAACCGGTTTTTCATTTCATCGGCAGCTTTATTGGTAAAAGTAACAGCTATTATTTGTTTTGGGAAAACTTTATTTGCAAGAATTTTTGAAGCCAGCCATGATATTAGTGTGAATGTTTTTCCTGTACCGGGGCCGGCTACAACAAGCAAAGATGAATTATCTGTATCGAAAACAGATTTTTGAGCAGAATTAGGAACAAAGCTATCAGTTGGTTGCCGGTAGGTTTTTTCAGGTTCTTTGAAAATATTTAATATTTCAGTTTGTTGGTATTCCCTCCGGCTCATTTTTTGAATGTCGGTTGTGCCGGTTAGATGCAGTTGTCCGGTTAATTGAGCGATTTCACCTTCATTAAAAACATGGATAATTCCAAATTGGCCATCATAGCCTGCAACATGTTTGACTTCATGATTACGGAGTCGGCGTATAGCTTCGGAAAGAATGAAGCCTTGCTTTTTTTGAATATCTTCTATAGGCGCTTTCCTAAGGAATAAAAATTCATTTCCAAAATCCGAAATGATTTTATGATAAACCTGCTGAACGGTTTTCGTTTCAGGACCAGCTTTTTTAATTTCACCGATAATTTCAGGTAATGGGATGATATATTCAAATCCGGGTGCGCCTTCCGGTTGAACAGGCTTTTGCCTGTCGGAAAGCTCTTTTACACGATGTAATACACCAATGGTAAGGGCTTTTCCGCATTCCGGGCATATTTTTTTATATTTTAATGTCTCTTCCGGTTCAAGCGATAAATTGCAGTTCCTGTGGCCATCGAGGTGATATTTGCCTTCTTCGGGAAAAAATTCATAAGTTCCGCTAAACCCATTTTTTGTTTTTAATGCCTTAAACATACTAATATAATCGAAGGAAGTATCGAAAAGATTAGCTTCCCGTCCGAGCTTCTGAGGTGAGTGGGCATCAGAATTTGAAATCAATGTAAACTCGTCAAGCTTACTGATTAGCCAGTTCATCTGAGGGTCGGATGAAAGACCGGTTTCAAGAGCGAAAATATGCTTTGAAAGCTCTCCAAAACATTCTTCAATATCATCATAGCCGGATTTTGAGCCAAAGAGGGAAAACCATGGAGTCCAGATATGCGCCGGCACTAAAAATGCTTGTTCCGAACATTTCAGAACAATTTCAAGCAAATTTTGTGCAGAAAGGCCTAATATAGGCCTGCCGTCGGAGGTTAAATTACCAATATTTGCAAGCCGCGCATTTATCTTTGTTACTGTTTCAAAATCAGGTGCAAAAATCAGATTATGCACTTTTCTGACTTTCCCGTTATGTTTATAAATCAAGCTGATTTCAGCCGACAGACAAAATCTAATTTCAGATTCTTTATAGCTGATACCTGGAAACGGTGGCTTTTTAGGTGGATTTTTAAGTTTGAAAAAGCCGGTTCCATCCGGTTCAAGTTTTTCCTTTAATTCATTAAGCCAAAGAGGATGTGTAAAATCTCCTGTTCCAACTACGTTAATTCCTTTGATATTTGCCCAGTGGTACAAATTTTCCGGAGTTAATTCCCTGCTCGTTGAGCGGGAAAATTTTGAATGAATATGGAGATCGGCTATGTAAAACAATGTTGATGATTATTTAGTAAATAGCAATCAACGTACATAAAATAAAAATATAATATTATCTGTAAATAGTGATAACAGCTTTTTCATCAATATCCTTTTGGTGAGAAATCCGTATTATTTTTTATCCGTACAAGTTTTTCGCCTGATGGTTCAATGACAAAAATTCCTTTACTTTCAGCGAAAGCATCACAGTTCTCTTCATAACGTACAGCCGCTATAGCGCCAAAAATCTTAAAGTCTTTATATACAGGAAAGAACAACTTAAATTCTTTCAAGTCCTGTTCCAGTTTTTTAATGTGCTTTACTCTTGCAGTAGTTTTAACCTCAATTAACACTGCGAGATTGTCGTTAGTAAGTAAAACATCTATTTCAAGCATTCTATCTTTTAATTTTGCTTTGATGTTCGACATAGTATGCGATATATTCAAGCCTCTCTCTTTGAATACATAAATGCAACCGGAACCAAGCAATGCCTCAACCAATTTGCCCCATTGTCCTGTGAATAATTCAGTTAGTTCCTGGATTTTTTTATCAGTTTCCTGAAATTTTTTATCAGTTTCCTGAAATTTTTTATTAGTTTCCTGAAATTTTTTATTAGTTTCCTGAAACATCAACCAAACTTCCTTAAAGTCCGGAATATTTTCATTAATTTGAGTACCATTCATAACTCTATATTTTTCGACAAAAGTAGAATAATTTTTCAACTAGTACAATATTTTATCATTATAACTGCATGATTTTTTCTATTTTTGTAATTTCAATCATTAGGTAAGCGATACCAGCTTTTGTTTCCACAAGCAGTATAATCTGCATGTTGCAAAAAAGATGGCATCTCTACCAGTTAAATTAAATATTCAAGTTATATGACCCGTAATTCACTTTCCCTTCTTACCTGTGCGATATTATTTTCCTGCAATGCTCCGAACGTTAAAAGACAATCTGCCGAAGATAACTGGGGTAATAAAATTGATTTCGAATCAGTCATTGCACAGGAAAAACCGACTGTAGTTGTTCCGTTTTCGACTTCAAACTGCGGTTATTGCCTTATGGATGGTTTTTTTACGGAAAAGAACTATATCGAAACGAATAAAAAGTTCGGGGGTGAAAGCTATCATCAGTGCCTTTTCAATCCACAATTGGATATTTATACATTTGAAAAGCATTTCCGGTGGACATCCCCCACACTCACATATCCTGCCTCGCTGCACGATTATCACAAGGACGGGTTTCCTGCGCTTTTAGCCTTCAGGGGTGGAAAACAGATAATTTCGGATTTTTATAACTATGCAAAATTCGATAGCCTGAAAGAAATACTATGGAATGAAAATGTCACCCTGATTCCTACGGGTGATCTCCATATTACAAATGCATTTATCAACGAAAACGAAATTTTCGGAGCGGTATTCGTCGTTCCCGGTGACCATTCAATTTCTGCAGGAATCATTGAAAATGGGAATAAATGGCGTGCTTATAGCTGCAAACATATTACCGCACTGTCGCAGGAAGATTTGCAGAAACACCTTAGCTTGACCGGAAAATTTACGTTTACAGAAATGAAACAATTTTTTTCAGGTCATTCCATACCGGTTCAATTCGAAAACAACCGCATTTATCTCGGCAATTATTCTTATGATTATGACAGTACGGGATTATATGCCTGCTTTCCAAGTCCTTTCAACAAAGAAAAGTACCTGCTAATTTCTTTATATAGCGATTATGCCGAATGTCCCTGGCAATCTAATTATATTGACTACATAATTTATACAGGAAAAGGAGTGGAAAATGCAAAAAGACTTTTGTACGGGCATTTTGATAAATCCACAGACTATGACTGGAAATTTTGTGAAGCGATTGCATTCAGCGATGTAGAAAAATCACACCACTGCATTCATAAATGCAGGATGCCTGAAAAATCCAAAGTCGAAGAAAATCAAGCTTATGAAATCAATCACGAATTTTCAGAAGATAAAGGAAAGCAAATATGGACGCTGGGAAATTCCAATTGCCGTTTTCCTGAAATCGTTGTTGATGAGAAAGGGAACTGTATTGCAGCATGGGAGGAAGAAGGAAATATACTATTAGCCGAAATCAAAGCCGGAGATGAAGTAAATACTTTATTCATTGAGAATAATGAAACCGACAGCTACAATCCGAAAGTCGTGAACAACGGAGACAGGACATGGATATTCTACCTAAACAATCAGGATCGGTATTACAGGTTATACGCAAAAATTTTTGACGGATTACGCGTGTCTGACGAAATATTGATATCCGGAACCGGACCTTTTGATGTAATCACTCCGGATGTTGTATCAGATGGCAAAGATGAGATGACTGCCGGATGGTGCGAGTGGAAGGCAAACTTCAGGTACCTGAAATACCGTACAATTGACCATGGAATACCAAAAGAAATTCAGGATGTTCAGACCACATTGCCTGTCTATACCGATGATAAATATGTTAATGCCTGGTACCCTTCGCTATGTTACGATAATACAAGCACGGTATGGGGCGCATGGAACCAGCATTATCCGGCTATTTTCGGTGTTTGCGCCGGTAGGTTGGATACTATTGCGAGCCCGGTCACACGGCAGGCGGCGAAAATGGACGACTGGGAAAATGGAGGTTATGCTGACATCTTTATAGACAAAACCAACCATAAATTTATTACATGGGAATCATTCGGGTGGAATATTTATGAAGGAAAATCACAAAAAATCAAGATTTCCGGATTCGATGAAGAATCGGGCAAATGGAAAATCGGGGAGGTAATCAGCGATGACAGGCAAACACAGTATAATCAAACACCTTCCGGAGCTTGCACCTCACAAGATATAAAATATGTCGTCTGGAGCGGCCGGTCCAAGGCAGATGAAGCCAGTTGGGGCATATTTTTATCGGTTTGTAATGATAATATATGGTCAGAACCGGAATTAATTTCGCCACCTGATGAAAACGCACGGCATCCAAAAATTGTAGCAGATAAGCAAGACCATGTATGGATATCGTGGCATGTGGGGATTGGTAATGGGATGAGAGTTAAAGTGTTAAGGTTGAAGTGAGTAATAATGCATAAATGAATAATATTACAGCCATTGTTGGACGCCCTAACGTAGGCAAATCAACTTTATTTAACAGGTTAACAGGGACACGGGAGGCAATTGTGCATGAAACAAGCGGAGTTACCCGCGACAGGCATTACGGGCGTTCTGACTGGAACGGTATTGAATTTTCAGTTATTGATACCGGCGGTTATGTTGAAAATTCCGATGATATTTTCGAGGAGGAGATACGGAAGCAGGTTAATCTGGCAATAGAAGAATCGGATGTTATTATATTTTTGGTGGACGTTCTCACCGGTATCACTGCTCTCGATGAAGCAATGACAAAAATGCTTTATAAAATAAAAAAGAAGGCATTCCTTGTTGTCAATAAAGTGGATAATTCCAAAAGAATATATGACAGTTATGTTTTTCATTCATTAGGTTTTGATAAGATATATTGTATTTCATCAATTAATGGAACAGGCACTGGTGAGCTGCTTGATGCTATTGTCAAAGAATTCACCGGTAAGAAAGAAATTCCTGTCGCCGATATCCCTAAATTAGCTATTATTGGAAGGCCTAATGTTGGAAAATCATCGCTTATAAATGTATTGCTTGGCGAAGAAAGAAATATTGTGACGCCGGTACCAGGAACCACAAGGGATGCAATATATACACGGTTTAAGAAATTCGGATATGATTTTTTTCTGATTGATACGGCAGGATTACGAAAAAAGGCGAAGGTTACTGAAAATATAGAATTTTATTCTGTTATGCGCTCAATCAGGGCTATTGAGCATTCTGATGTTTGTTTGTTGTTGGTTGATGCCACACAAGGTTTTGAAATGCAGGATATGAATATTTTCCATATTGTTGAAAAAAATAAAAAGGGAATTGTCATTGTTATGAATAAATGGGATTTAATTACAAAAGAAACAAATACTACCAAAATTTTTGAAAAAGAAATCCGCAAAAAGCTTGAGCCATTCGATGATGTGCCTGTAATATTTACTTCTGCACTCACCAAGCAACGCATCCATAAAGTGCTTGAAACCGCAATTCAGGTAGAACAAAACCGGCGTCAACGGATACCGACTTCCGGGCTGAATAAAATAATGCTCGACGCGGTTGAAGCGGTCAAGCCTCCTGCAATAAAAGGGAAAAATATCCAAATCAAATATATTACTCAATTACCCGCTCCCACACCTTCATTTGCATTTTTTTGCAATCTTCCGCAATATATTAAAGAGCCATATAAAAGATATCTCGAAAATCAGCTACGCAGTCATTTCAATTTTACAGGGGTGCCGATACAGATATTTTTTAGAAAAAAATAATTTATATCTTTGCGGATATGAAAAAAATACATTCAATATTATCACTGTTTTTTATTATGCTCATCGTTTTGTTCTTATCTTGTGAAAAGCCCGAAACATATCCAATAATACCATCAATTCAGTTCAAAGCTATGTATGCTTACGATACTACCGATGCATTAGGAAACGATGGTATAATTCCTACTTTGGTATTTACTTTTATTGACGGCGACGGAGATATTGGAATTAAAGAAGAAGAAACCAGGGATTCTTCCAGCATATTTTCCGATAGCATTTATTCAAACAATCTCTTTTTAACAATATACGATAAAATTGATGGTGAATTTCAACCCATCGAATTAATAGATTATTCTTTTGATTACCGCATTCCATATATAGTACGGGAAGGTAATAATAAAACTCTGAAAGGAGAAATATGGGTCGAGCTATTACCACTTTATTACGATACTGTTAAAATAGAATTTTACATTCTCGACAGGGCTTTGCATCAAAGTAATGTTGAAACTACTCCAGAAGTAATACTTAATTAGTAAATTAAAAGGGGTTTTGACCTTTTTAGAAAAATACCAGAACAATGGAAATAACTGAATTAGATGAAATATTAGGAAAGGGAGAAGATGGTCGCCATCAATTTAAGAGCAATATTACAAATGCTGAATCGCTTGCAGGAGAGATGGTCGCCTTTGCAAATTCTAAAGGCGGAATAATTATAATCGGTGTTGATGATACCGGAAAAGTAATTGGTTTAACTTCCAAGGATATTCAACGCTTAAATCAACTAATAGCAAATACTGCAACTAATAATGTAAAGAATCCCATTAATCCCGTTACAGAAAATATTAAAATAAAGGATAAAGTTATAATAGTTGTGCATATTTCCGAAGGTACGGATAAACCCTATATGGATAACAATGGAATAATTTGGGTGAAATGTGGCTCAGATAAACGAAGAGTAACTTCCAAAGAAGAAATAAGAAGAATGTTTCAAGACTCTGATCTTGTTCATGCAGATGAGCTTCCTGTTCATGGAACAACGGAGAATGATATTGATTTTAAATATTTTAGAAGCTTTTATGAAAGAGAGTATGAACAAAAGTTTGAAGATACGGGAATCCCGCTTATTCAATTATTAAGAAATATGAATCTTGCAAAGGGTTACGAACTTAACCTTGCATGTCTTCTTTTATTTGGCAGAATTCCGCAAAAATATAAACCGAGCTTGATTATCAAAGCCGTTAACTTTGCAGGAAATGACCCGGCGGGGATTCAATACAGGGATAATATAGATATAACAGGTAACATTAAAAGCCAATTTGAGAGCTCACTTGCATTCATGAAAAAAAACCTCCGATATACACAACAAGGCAGAAATTTTAATTCACTTGGTGAATTGGAGATACCAAAGTTGGTTCTGGAAGAATTAATAGTAAATGCGATTATTCATAGAAATTATTTTATAAGCTCACCGATTAAACTTTTTATATTTGATAACAGGGTTGAAATAATAAGTCCGGGAAGTCTTCCAAATAATCTGACTATTGAGAATATTAAGAACGGTATTTCAGTAATACGTAATGATATTCTTACTTCGTTTTCTACAAAAGAAATACCTTACAGGGGAATTGGCACCGGGATACGGCGCGCTTTGAAATATTATGCAGATATAGAATTTAAAAATGATATCGAAGGAGAATTATTTACTGTAACAATTTGCAGACACTAATTAGCGCTTGTATATAAACTCATCGGATGACTTTTTTATTTTATTTAGGACAGTATCTGTAGCAAGTCATCCGATGAGTAATAATAATAGTACCGACATTACAGACAGGCACTAATTAAACCTGATTGCTTTTACAGGGGTTATCCTGGCAATAATCATCGCAGGTAGGAGCAGCATAACTAAAGTAATAGCAAAGGTTCCGGCATTAAGGAGAATTATTTCAAGGACATCAATTCTGACGGGTACAATTTTTACATAATACGAAGCAGGGTCAAGCTTGAGCAGTCCAAAATATTTTTGAATCAAACATAAAATAAGAGCGATAACATTGCCCCATATCATTCCCTTTCCGATTAAAAAAGCGCCATTATACAAAAATATTTTTTTTATGCTCCGGTTATGTGCGCCAAGGGCTTTCAACGTACCTATCATTGAAGTCCGTTCGAGAATTAATATCAGGAGACCGGAAATCATATTCACGCCTGCAACAAGCACCATTAAAATAAGAATTATCCAGACGTTAATATTAAAAAGCCCTATCCAGTCAAAAAGAATCGGCTCTTTTTCGATAATTGACTGAATTTTTAACATGGAACCGTCGGAATTGAAACGAAGGCCAACAATATCGGTTACTTTCCGCTTCAGGTCATCAAGCTCGCCAAAGTCATCAATTTGAATTTCAAATCCGCTGATTTGATTATCTGTCCAGTTATTAAGCTTTTGAACATGATGAATATCAACGATGATAAAGGTTTTATCAAATTCTTCAAGCCCGGTATTATAAATTCCTTGGATAGTAAATTTTCGTGCCCGTGGAGGTTGTTCGACAAAATATATCATTACCTTATCGCCAAGCTTTAATTTAAGCATAGAAGTGAGTTTTTCGGAGAGCAGGATTTTGTCAGTTTTTCCTGTATCGGAAACATTAAAACAACTGCCATTGGTAAGATGTTCTCTGAAAAACGACCAATCATAATCGCTGCCAACTCCTTTCAGGATTACACCCTGAATATCGGTTCCCGTACTAATAATACCGGGTTTTGTCGCAAATACCTGAATATGCCTGATACCAGTAATTTTTTCCAATCCGGGATAGAAATTCTGGTTCATGTCAACAGGTTTGGTTTCATACGAAAGATTAGAATCAAAATTAGTAATTGAAATATGGGAACCAAAACCGGTAACTTTATTGCGAATTTCTTCTTTGAACCCTGAAACAATAGATATAGCAAGAATCATGACAATCATTCCCAAAGAAATTCCAATTATTGTAATACTTAGAATTGGTCTGGAAATTCTTTTTCCGCCTTGTTTCCCTGATACAATCCGTTTTGCGATAAAAAATTCGGTATTCAATTTGTTATAGTGTTTTTTTATATTTTACAAATATAGTAATTTAGCCAAAATTAATTATTAAATGAACTTTAACCTGATTAATTCATAAAATGTCAGCAGGTTTGCAAATATGAAATTAATTCATATCAATATTATAACGATAATTTGCATGGTTTTACTGTTATTGCTGCCATTTATCAACAGGAGTATAGAATACACTGATGTAAAAGTTGGTGCAGAAAGAACAGAAATTTTTATTCCGATGTTAAAAAATAAAAATGTCGGAATAGTAGCTAACCAGACTTCATTAATAAATACTACACATTTGGTTGACAGTCTTGTTTCGCTGAAAGTAAAAGTCATCCGCATTTGCAGTCCGGAACATGGTTTTCGCGGCGATGCCGATGCCGGCGAGCATGTTTCAAATTATACAGACCTTAAGACCGGAGTACCAGTAATATCGTTATATGGTAATAATAAAAAGCCAAAAGTAAACGATTTGGATGAAATTGATATAATAATATTTGATATTCAGGATGTTGGCGTCAGATTTTATACTTATATCTCGACTTTGCATTATATAATGGAGGCCTGTGCTGAAAATGAGATAGAGTTAATAGTGTTGGACCGCCCGAATCCGAACGGATTTTATATTGACGGGCCTGTGCTTGATATGCAATACAAATCGTTTGTCGGAATGCATGCAGTGCCTATTGTACATGGCATGACTATTGGAGAATATGCTCAGATGATAAACGGGGAAGGATGGCTTGGAAACAAGGCGAAATGCAAATTAAAAATAATTACATGTATAAATTATTCACATAAAGTATATTATAAGCTACCGGTCAAACCCTCTCCAAATCTGCCTGATATGGAATCGGTATATCTTTATCCGACCATTGGCTTGCTTGAAGGCACTATTATGAGTGTAGGGCGAGGGACTGATTTTCCATTTCAGGTTTATGGAGAGCCTGAATTTAGCGATACTTCTTTTTCTTTTATTCCGGCCAGCATTTCCGGGGCGGCAAAAAATCCAAAATACAGAGGTATAACCTGTTATGGTAAAGACCTTAGAAACATGGGGTCTGAAATAATTGTTCCTGAAAAAAAAATACATTTGGAATGGTTGCGTGTGGCGTATCTTGGGAGCAGCGTTCAAAACAAATTTTTTGATTCCTTTTTTAATAATCTTGCCGGGAATAGTAAATTAAAGCAGCAGATTATAGCCGGAACCGATATTGAGACAGTACGTTCAGAATGGCAGGAGGGTATTTATAAATTTAAAGTTACCCGCAAAAAATATTTGTTATATGAAGATTTTGAATGAACCTATTCTGTCTTTCTTTTCATTATAATTTTTACATCTCCGTATATCCCATTTTCAATGCCTTTCAAAGTATGTAAAACATCATAAGAACTGCCAAGTTTGCTTGTCCAGATTTCTTCCTTTAGTTGTTTTGCTAAATGAGTACATTCAATTTTGTCTTTTGAAAATAAAGCAATTTTATCGTATCCACTTTCGTAAGATGCTGTATTTGTTTTCTTATAATTAAAGCATTCAAGCAATTTGATGAATGTTTTTAGCTTTCCATTCTTTTCAATTCCTGCAACCCAATAATAATCGTCTTCATAGTCCCACCACTTCGTATTATCATTCATTGCCCAAGCAAGGCAATTATATTTGCATGTTTTAGGGCTTGAGATTTCAAATTGAGCATCAAATGAATTTGGAAAATTTTTGTCCGTTAAATAATTTTTTTTGTCTTGCCCCATAATAACCAATCGTTAACCATCTTTACGATATTTCCCTTACTTGTTTCTTTTACTGGATTTTCCTTTGTTATCTGTTTTAAAGCAACAAACCAGTGAGCAGGTTCTTTCTTTAATTCCTGAAAAATAAAAGGCAATGCAACCTTTCCCATATTAATTATCAGCTTATAACTTTCTGATTTTGTAATATCATTTGAGAAAGAAAAAAATCTCGTTTCATTTTTCCATTTTTTCACAAGTAACTCAAACCATAGTTTATTTACAAAATATGCATCAATTTTCATTTGTGAAGGAATTAATACAATAAATGCATTATCAATTGTATCAATTTTGTAATCAGAAGAAGTAGTTTGTGTTATCATCTTATGGTCGCTTTATATATAATCAACATCCGCAGGCTTGCTTTGTGTTCCATACCACTGATAAAAAAAATTAGTAAGTTTAAGTACCCTGGGCCGGACTTGAACCGGCACAGCCATTATTGGCCACTGGATTTTAAGTCCAGCGCGTCTACCATTCCGCCACCAGGGCAGTAATACTTTAAAAAATGAGCTACCAAAGCTTTGGAAGCTCATTTTTGTTATATCTTGGAAATGAGCGGGAAACGGGACTCGAACCCGCGACCCTGACCTTGGCAAGGTCATGCTCTACCAACTGAGCTATTCCCGCAATAGGTATGCAAAGATAATATTTTTTTTATTTAAAAAATATTATCTTTTAAGATTCAGGTATCAACAGCTTAAATCCCTGACCATGCACATTGATTATTTCGACTGAGGGTTCTTGTTTCAGATGTTTTCTAAGCTTTGTAATGTAAACATCCATGCTGCGGGCATTAAAATAATTATCGTCGGACCAGATGGCTCTCAGGGCAAAATTGCGGTCAAGCACCTTATTTTTATTGATGCATAGCAGTTTAAGAAGCTCCGCCTCTTTTGTAGTAAGTTTTGTGGTGTGTTCGCCAACTTTTAATAACCGCTTATCAGAGTCAAAAGTGTATTTACCGATATTGAAAATATTTTGAGACAGCTCGGGTATTCCTTTATTAGTGCGACGTAATACCGCTTCGAGCCGGTAAAGCAGCTCTTCCATGCTGAACGGCTTTGTAATATAATCATCGCCTCCTGAGCGGAATCCTTCCAGCACATCATCTTTTAACGATTTAGCTGTCAGAAAAATTACAGGTATATTGTTATTAATGGCTCTGATTTCTTTGGCCAAAGTTAGCCCATCTTTCTGGGGCAGCATAATATCCAAAATACAGATATCATACTTGTTTTTCATAAAGGCTTTAAAGCCCTTTTCCCCGTCGTGAAATAATTCTGCTTCATACCCTTTTACATTAAGGTATTCCCGCAGCAACAACCCAAGGTTTTGATCATCCTCGACCAATAAAATTCTAGTTTTTATTTCCATAATTAGTGTCTGTCAATAAAGTCAATAAAATGCCACGAATTGCACGAATTAATATTTTAATTCTTTGGATTTATTCGTGAAATTAGTGGCAAATGTATTTATTTTTATTTATTTTAACAACATTACAGACAGACACTAATTATTTCCAAAAGGCAAATATACTTCAAAAAGTGAACCCTTGTTCAATTCGCTTTCAACTTTTATAGTCCCGTGATGTTCGTCAATAATTTTTTTTACATAGCTCAAGCCGAGTCCAAAACCTTTTACATTATGCACATTTCCTGTCGGAACACGATAGAATTTCTCAAATATCCTTTTCTGATTTTCTTTACTGATTCCTATTCCATTATCTTTGACTTTAATAATGATTCCCTTTTTTCTGTTATTCATTGTCGAAACCGTAATTTCAGGAATTTCATGGGAGTATTTCATGGCATTATCCAATAAATTGACGAAAACATTTGTTATGTGAACCTCATCGGCGAATATTGTTGGCAGTTCAGCATTCAGATTCAACTGAATACCACCATTTCTGTTTTTCACCTGGATTATGAAATTATTAATTACGGCTTTAATTAAATCATGAATATTTATTTCATTAATTTTAAATTTAATATGTCCTTTTTCAAAAATCGCTACCTGAAGAACTTTTTCTACCTGATAGCTTAACCGTTTACTTTCTTCTTCGATAATCCGGCAGATATTATCAATATTCTTAAGGTCATTGGAAATGCCTTTATCTTTAAGCATCTGTGAAGCTAAGGAAATTGTAGAAATCGGCGTCTTCAGCTCATGTGTCATATTGCTTACAAAATCTCCCTTCATCTCTGAAAGCCGTTTCTGATGAAAAATAATATAAGCGGTAAAAGAGAAAGCCAAAATAATAATAATGGTCAGCAATATTGATGAGCCCCCCATTAAGTAAACTGCTTTATATATATATTTTCCTTTTTTGGGGAAGTAAACTGCAAGAATATTTTTATTTGATAATAAGTCGTTTGGAAAAAGGTGGCATTGATATATATCTGTTTGTTTATCATTATTGAAATTAGCTGATTTCACAACATATACCGTATCATTTTTATATATACCGTATTCATAAGGTAATGTAATCCCGACTTCTTTAAATTCAGAGTCAATAATTGAATCAAGTAAATGAGAGTTGATTCTTTTTTCAAGGCTTTTCTCGGAAGATAACAGATTACGAACAATTTGACTAATGAAAGAAGCTTTATCGGTTACATTTTTCTTAAAATGTGTTTGTATTTCTTTTCTGGAATAAATATCACTAATATCTTTATATAGAGTATCCGGCTTGTTTATGGTATTATTAATCCAATATATCAGAGAGTCGCCCGAATAAATTGTTACTTTTGTATTTACATTCATTGAATCGCCTTTCTGAATCATCATCACTTCTTCGCCGAGCGAAATATTTACATCAAAATTATTGTTAATCTCCCCTGCATTAAGGAACATTAAATCGCTACCGGTTTTTCCGCTTCTGATAGCCGAAGATATTTCATTTGAAATTTCAACGAGCGCTTCATGTGTTTCCATCTTCTTTGCTATTGCTGACAAGGCTTTATTAACTAATTGATTGAAATGTTTTTCTTTAACTTCAACAGCGTTCTTTATCCAGAATGTTTGAATAATTATCAATCCCATCAGGGAAATTGACATAAGCGCGATTAATGACCATATCAGATTTTTACTCATAAAATCAAAGGTATAAAAATATTTCTGATAAAGAATAAGTTTAACAATCTTTAACAGACTAATGAACTTATTATAAATATTAATTATTTAAAATTGGCTAATTCACGAGTTTTCACACAAATTGACAGCAGTACTTCTGAATTATATGAGATTAGTTATCAATTAATTTTTTGTTAATTGAATTTTAATAGTTATTTTTGATGTTAAGAAAAAAAATAAAAACTATGAAGACAGATGTTAAAATATTTCAACTTGATGAAATTAATCCTTCATTAGATGATATTTTTAATTTTTTATACAAGAAAAATCAAAAATTACTTGCAACCAATGACAAATTAGTTTTGTCTTTTTATAAAAAATTTATTAAACCTAAAATTAAAGACTTTGAGGAAAATTCTTACTTATATAGTCAGAAAAATAAGACTTATGAAAATTATACATCTTATTCCTTTGAAGGAGTAAGTAAGATTATCAATATTTTCCTAAAACCATCAATAGATTATACAAACCTGAATAAAGAATTTGAAAGGTTATTTACAATTGATGTTAAGAATTATATAGATAAATATCATAAAATGTCAAATAAAAATAGTACTGCTATCAAAATATAGCATTGGTATAGCATAATAATTGATGATTGCGACATAACGTTAACCTTGTGCAAGCGACGATGCTCCATACATTTTAATGTAGGCTTCACCATCGCATGATTTAATGTATTCCGCACTGCGCCCGCACTTGTCCGTTATATAAAACTAATAATAAATATAAAATTTTGAGAAGAAAAAAACATAAACTTATCTATACTCCCGAGTATAATTTCGCTGTAATTGGTATTGCCTCTCATGAAAGCGACTACCGTTTGAGCTGGGCAATAAATGAGAAGCTAAATTTTAATTTCGTCAGGGATGAAAATATTAAAATATCTGAAAAAAATTTTTCTGCAACTTTTTCTATATTTAGTTATGAAGATAAGTCTATCTGTGTGGAATATAACCTGATATCGAACCGTTGCGAAAATGACTTTTTGATAGAAGAATACAGAAATATTGATTATCTAATTTTAATACACGGAAACGTTCCTTCTGGTTTTACAAAAGAATTTATATCCGCCTTGAAGCATTTTGAAATAATTATTCATGCCTTTGAAATTGATATTAAACAAATTAAAACACGTCAGAGGTTATTGTTCTAATAGTCGGGGTGTGACTCGAAGTAGGGTTTGCTGAAAAAGCATATAATAATTATAAATCAATGTTTTATGCGAGCAAACCCGAAGTAGCGCCCCGACTATTAAAAAAGGTTATTCAATATATCCAGAAAAATTTCCTTATTAACATTTATAGAATATTTCGTGACCACAGTATCATATCCGCCTTTACCAAGCTTTTGCCGTAATTCTTCAGATTCAACCAGGAATGATATTTTTTCTACCCAGTCATGCTCGGATGAAGCAAAAAAACCATTTTGACCTTGTGTAATGATTTCATTATTAACACCTACCGGCGATACTACGGCAGGAATTCCAAGCGCCATATATTGCAGCACTTTGAATCCGCATTTTCCCTTTGTCCATTGATTATCGGGCAAGGGCATAATACCTATATCTATTTCCGAAAGTTCTTTAATTTCGGTTGCCTTATTCCATCTGTCTGCAACAATTCCTAATTTCTTATCTTCAAAATCACAATCCACAATGACTTTAAATTTCACTTTGTGTTCATACTTTTGCTTTATCTTTTTAAGAGCAGGAATTATAGTTAGAAAATGTTTTAAGGTAGTTGAAGAGCCCGTCCATCCAATAGTTATAACATTATTTTGTCTTGGCGAATTATTTTTTTTATGATATTCAATGTCAATAACAGTAGGTACAATCTTAACCGCTCTGTTAAACTGAAGTGCATATCTTGCCAGGTATTCATTTCCAGCCATTACGATATCTGATAATTTGATTATCGCAGCGGTTTTGGAAGGACGTTTTAACCATTTAAGAGGTTCATTCCCTTCGGAAATATCAGGTATCCATATTGCATCATCAAAATCAAAAACAATTTTAGCCCTGCTTAATGATATAAGCCATTCGAACAAGATTGTGCCAAGCATAAAACCTTCCCTGTATATAATAACAATATCAAATTTATGAGCCCGGATAGCATCAAAAATTCGAAATGCAATGCTTTTGCAGAAAATAAGAAATTTTGCAAAATATCTTCCATTACTATAAAAAATTTCATCATCGTGTTCAGATAAAATATATGAATAAGTTATTTGAAAATTATTTTTTTCAAGGAATCTGATATATTGTTCAAATCTGAATCGTTGGCCGGGTGAGCGGCCAGGCCGGTGGTGCGCTATGTATAATATTTTTCTGAGCATACAAAAGCAAAGATACAAAATTATACAATTTTAGAAAAAACATAATGAAAAGTTAAAACCCAGGTAAAGTATAATATTATGGATAGAGGTAATGGTAAGTGTGACTATTTTTTGACCGCCGGTAGTCCATGATATTACATAAGGCCCGGCGCCAGAACCTGAAAGAACAGTGCCTTCTGCAAAGTTCCATGAATAAGTGATCCCGGCTCCGGATGTCCCGGTATAAATCAATTTAGCCGGTTCATTTGTGCAGAGGTTTTGGGGAGAAGCCGAAAACTCGGCAGTAATGGCAGGAATAATTTCGATTTCATGTGAAAGAATGGTATCTCCCTGGCATGGTACGCTCACGGTCACATAGTAGATTTGGGAAATCGCAGGTGAAACAGCAATTGAACCTGTTGTGTCACCGGTAAACCATTGATATAAAGCCAAAGAAGGATCAATACCGGGATTGGAGCGTGTCGGAATAGGGGACAAAATCAAATTCAAGAATTACAGAATCATTTGTTGTCCAGAATCCGCTGAGAAGCTCATCGAGGTCGGCATCTCCGCCGATACTTAAAGAATTTGAAGCGAAATAACTTCCACTACCGGGTGCATCAATAACATGTCCGGTAGAAAGAACGATTCCGGAATTGAATGGAAAAGCAGTGTTGGAATTGGTAAAATACCCGATTGACGCTTGAGTGCCATTATCACTGCCGGTGTGCGTTACAACACCGACATTTACGCTTCCGCTGATCAGTATATCATGCACCAATTCATTTGCCGTATAAACGGTAGTATTTATGGTCATCTGGGCGATTGTACAGTAATAAAACAATAAGATTACTGCGATGAATGGAATTTTTCGTTTCATACCGGCTGTGTTCATTATTCTAAGTCTCAAAAATCAAGTCCCAAGAACCAAGCCCCTGATGTTGGAATTTGGGACTTGGGTCTTGAAAATTGGGTCTTGAAATTTGGGTCTTGGGTCTTGGGTCTTGGGTCTTGTTATAACTACGGGGATGCCGTATAATTTCTTTGTAATCCGTTAATATTGATTGACACGATATTATCACATACGCCATCGCCGAAATCAATCGTTCTTTTTACTTTTCCCTGTGGAGTTATCTCGACCTTACCTGCTGTGAAAGTATATACTCCCGTGCAGGTCATATTACGTATTAATGGATCTATAATTGTTGTTGTATAGGTTCGTCCATTAACATCAGTACCTGTCATTGAGCCGGTAATATAGAAAATATCATTTGAATTATTCAAATCGTCAAAACCTTGTTCCCATTTAAATGTTCGTGTTCCCGATATAGTAGCTTGCATATTATCGTTATATGTCACTTTCAGGTTTTCGACTACAATAGTAAATGTAGGTTTGCTGCTGACAGTATCATATGTATAAGTTGCAGTAACTTGGCCTTCTCTTTTAATGTTATTAACATAAAAATTGTCGAATGTAATTGTGGCATTTGTGCCATTAATAATATGTTGCCGTCCCCAGCGACCGGTGAAAATGGAAATAATCTTCCCTTTTCTGATTATGCCGTCTTCACAAAGAATACCTGTAGAACCGAAATCGAGAGTCAGTGTTTTAGGGAAGCTGTCGCATGCTATACATGGTTCGACAGTAACAATCAACGAATCGGATTGAAGTCCTTTAATCCCTTCTTCATTAATACCATAATGATTTACAGTATTAAATGTAGAAGAAACCGCTTCTTCCGATTTAACATTATCAATAACCGCCTGAATATCGCTATCAGGTTCTTCTTCTTCTTTTTCCTTGCAGGCTGAGAAGAATATTGCTATAAAAGCAAAAAGATAAAGCCATTTTAAATATTTTGTTCTCATAGGAATATGTTTTTATGTTTATCAATAATTAATCATATAAATAGACTATAAACATAACTAAAAGGTTGCTTACTAAAGAATAAATTTTTATGCCTGGGGCGGTGGGCCTCCAAAAGTCAAAGGGAACATTGCTCCTCCGGCGCCTTCAATGCTTTTGATTATACCATGCATGGATTCGAACTTAGCAATATTGTCTTTTAAAGCGAATAATAACCGTTTTGCATTTTCGGGTGTCAGTATTATTCTTGAATTAACTTTTGCTTTAGGCACCCCCGGCATGATCCGTATAAAATCAATAACAAATTCGGCATTTGAATGAGCAATAATTGCAAGGTTTGAATAAACTCCTTGCGCAATATCTTCGGGCAGCTCGATATTGATTTGATTTTTTGCTTTTTCGTCCATATATTATATATTTTTATTCTTCAAGAACCTCAACGTCCTTATGTTTTGAGGCCATTAATGTTTCGTATTCTTCTTTTGAGCCGACTACAATTTTTCCATAAGCTCTTAAACCTGTTCCTGCCGGAATAAGATGTCCGACAATGACGTTTTCTTTTAATCCGTCAAGCTCGTCTGTTTTACCATAAATAGCTGCTTCATTAAGCACTTTGGTAGTTTCCTGGAATGATGCAGCCGACATAAAGCTCTTTGTTTGTAAAGATGCTCTGGTAATCCCCTGAAGAATCTGGCTTGAAGTAGCGGGAACGGCATCCCTTGCTTCTACAAGGCGTTTATCTTTTCGCCTGAGCATTGAATTTTCATCTCGCAATCTTCTTGTTGAAATAATTTGTCCTGATTTTAATGTTTCTGAATTACCATGGTCGATAATTACTTTTTTTGCGTAAATAAAATCATTTTCTTCCATAAATGCCCATTTATCAACCACCTGTTTTTCAAGGAAAAGAGTATCACCTGGATCTTCAATTAACACTTTACGCAACATTTGGCGGACAATGACTTCAAAATGTTTATCATTTATTTTCACGCCCTGGCGACGGTAAACTTCCTGTACTTCATTTACTATATATTCCTGTACATGGGTAGGGCCTTTGATTGCAAGAATATCTGATGGTGTAATTGAACCGTCTAACTCTTGGAATCTTTACAATAATCTGACCTGCTTTGACATTAGTTCGTTCATCAAAGATTATATGTGCATTTACAGGTAAATTATATATTTTTGAAGATTCTACATCAGCCGATTCAATTTTAATTACAGGATTTTTTGATTTATCTCTTGTTTCAATAATTACTTTTTCGCGATGTCCGGTCTGTTCATCGTGTTCTTCTCTAAAAGTAATGCCTCCTATCAGATTTTCGAATGAAACACGGCCGGCTGTTTCAGAAATAATAACTGCATTATACGGATCCCATTCGCAAATTAAAGTTCCTTTTTTAACTTTTTGGCCATTTTTAATAAATAATTTAGAACCATATGCAATATTGCTTGTAACTATTGGGATATTTGTTTTTTCGTCAATAATCCTGAATTCAGAAAGCCGGCTAATAACAATATCACATTTTCCGTACTTTTCATCAATAAATTCAACTGTTTTCAAATCATCAATTTCTACTATTCCATTATATTTGGCTTCTAAACTTGAGTCGGCTGTAATACTAGCGGCTATACCCCCCATATGGAATGTCCTAAGGGTAAGCTGTGTACCTGGTTCGCCAATTGATTGTGCAGCAATAACTCCAACTGCTTCACCCATTTGAATCATTCTTCCTGTTGCAAGATTACGTCCATAACATTTAGCACAAACGCCTCTCTTTGATTCACAAGTTAAAACCGATCTGATCTCGACCTGTTCGATAGGTGATTCTTCTATTTTCTGTGCAATTTCTTCGGTAATTTCTTCACCGGAAGCAATAATTAATTGTCCTGAAATAGGATGATATATATCATGAACAGTTGTTCTGCCAAGTATTCTATCGAATAATGATTCGACGATTTCTTCATTCTTTTTCAGAGTTGTAGCCAATAAGCCACGCAAAGTTCCGCAATCTGCTTCAGAAATAATTACATCTTGAGCGACATCTACAAGACGGCGTGTAAGATATCCGGCATCGGCTGTTTTAAGAGCGGTATCGGCCAAGCCCTTTCTAGCGCCATGAGTAGAAATAAAATATTCAAGAACAGATAAACCCTCTTTAAAGTTTGAAATAATTGGATTCTCAATAATTTCAGATGTTGTTGCCCCTGATTTTTGGGGTTTAGCCATTAGGCCTCGCATGCCTGAAAGCTGGCGAATTTGTTCATGCGAACCCCTTGCTCCTGAATCAAGCATCATAAAAACCGGATTAAACCCCTGCTTATGTGATTCCAATTGATTCAAAAGTGAAAATGTCAGCTTGGCATTTGTATGAGTCCATATATCAATAACTTGATTATATCGTTCAGTATCAGTAATAAAACCGCTATTATAGCTTGATATAATTTCATCTATCTGTTGGTCTCCTTCTTCTATTAATTCCTCTTTATTATCCGGAACGATAACATCATCGAGATTAAAAGAGAGGCCTCCTTTAAATGCCATTTCAAAACCTAAATCTTTAATATCGTCAAGGAATTTAGCTGTTCTGGCGGTTCCACAGATTTTAAGAATTTTTCCGATAATATTTCTGAGCGATTTTTTAGTAAGTAATTCATTAATATATTCAACCTCGTAAGGTACAACCTGATTAAATATTATTCTTCCTACGGTAGTTTCAATTATTTTTGAGTAAGGTTTTTCGTTAATACTTTTAATAATTTTGACTTTAATATTATTATGAAGGTTAAGTACTTTTTCATTATATGCAATAATTACTTCTTCTGGAGAATAAAATATTGAACCTTCATGCTTGTGCTTTTCTTTAGTAATTGGTTTAGATTTGGTCAAATAGTAAAGGCCAAGAACCATATCTTGAGAAGGGACTGCAATAGGGGCTCCATTAGCAGGATTAAGAATATTGTGTGATGCCAGCATAATTAACTGAGCTTCCAAAATAGCAGCATTGCCTAATGGGACGTGAACCGCCATTTGGTCGCCATCAAAATCTGCATTAAAGGCGGTACATACGAGAGGATGCAACTGAATTGCCTTTCCTTCAATTAATTTTGGTTGAAATGCCTGAATACCAAGGCGGTGTAATGTTGGGGCGCGGTTTAATAAAACAGGATGTCCTTTCAGAACATTTTCAAGAATATCCCACACAACAGGATCCTTACGGTCAACAATTTTCTTTGCCGATTTGACCGTTTTAACAATTCCTCTTTCAATAAGTTTTCTGATAATAAATGGCTTATACAATTCTGCTGCCATTTCTTTAGGAAGCCCGCATTCATGAAGTTTTAATTCAGGTCCAACGACAATAACGGAGCGTGCTGAATAATCAACTCTTTTTCCAAGAAGATTTTGACGAAATCGTCCTTGCTTCCCTTTTAAACTATCACTCAGAGATTTGAGTGGACGGTTGGCATCGGTTTTGACTGCATTTAATTTTCTGGAGTTATCGAATAAAGAATCAACCGCTTCCTGAAGCATACGTTTTTCATTCCTGAGAATAACTTCAGGCGCTCTGATTTCAATAAGTCGTTTTAGCCGGTTATTCCGAATTATAACACGACGGTATAAGTCGTTCAAATCGGATGTGGCAAATCTGCCTCCATCCAAAGGAACAAGAGGGCGAAGCTCAGGTGGAATAACCGGAAGAACTTTTATTATCATCCATTCAGGATGATTTCTTCCTTTAGATCCCCTGAAAGCTTCAACTATCTGAAGACGTTTTAAAGCTTCATTCTTTCTTTGCTGAGAAGTTTCTTTATTGGCGGTATCACGAAGCTGGTAAGAAAGTGTATCAAGATCAAGCCGAGATAATAGCTCCCATAATGCTTCTGCTCCCATCATTACAAGAAATTTATTTGTATCTTTATTATCAAGAACCTGATTTTCTTTAGGTAATTTTTCAAGAATATCCATATATTCTTCTTCAGTAAGAAAAGCCAGTTCATTAATGCCTTCCTTCTTCATAATGCCGGCATTTACAACTACATATCTTTCATAATATATTATTGACTCAAGTTTTTTTGTCGGTAATCCTAGTAAATAGCCAATTTTATTAGGGAGAGACTTAAAATACCAGATATGAGCGACAGGTACAACAAGTGAAATATGTCCCATCCTTTCCCTTCTGACTTTTTTCTCAGTAACTTCAACACCACATCTGTCGCAAACAATTCCTTTATATCTGATTCGTTTATATTTGCCGCAATGGCATTCAAAATCTTTTACAGGCCCAAAAATACGTTCACAGAAAAGTCCGTCTCTTTCTGGTTTATATGTCCGGTAATTGATAGTTTCCGGTTTCAGGACCTCTCCGCTTGACCGTTCAAGAATTTCTTCCGGAGAAGCTAATCCTATAGATATTTTTGTAAAGCTACTTTTGGCTTTTGGGTCCTTTTTAAAAGTCATATTATTTATAGTTATAAATTAAACTTTGATAAATTGTATCTATTTAGTCTGCATTATTCAAGGTTTAAACTAAGTCCAAGGCCTCGAAGTTCTAATAATAAAACATTCAATGATTCGGGGACGCCAGGTAGTGGCATGGGTTCGCCTTTAACAATGGCTTCATATGCTTTGGCGCGGCCAACTACATCATCCGATTTAATAGTTAAGATTTCCTGTAGTGTATGAGCTGCACCAAAGGCTTCAAGCGCCCATACTTCCATTTCTCCAAAACGCTGTCCGCCAAACTGGGCTTTTCCGCCTAGCGGTTGTTGAGTAATCAAGGAATATGGACCTATTGAACGGGCGTGCATTTTATCGTCAACCATATGCCCGAGCTTAAATATATAAATTATGCCGACTGTAGCTTGCTGGTCAAATCGTTCTCCGGTTCCTCCATCATATAAATAGCACTTACCATACCGGGGCAATCCGGCTTTATCAGTATATTCATTAATATCCTCCATTGTAGCTCCGTCGAAAATAGGCGAAGAACTGAGCAACATATACTTTTGCTAACTGAACAATTCCACTGGGTAATTCATCCCCGATAGTAATATTAAATTTCTTCCGTTTTGATTCACCGTCAATTTCTTTGGCTTTTATAATATAATTATTAAGAAGATCTTTGATTTTTTCATTTTTCTTTTTATCAGTAGTCCATTTATTTGGGTTAACATTGGAATAATCAATTTCCTGCAGAACCTTTAAAGTGAACTTTGCGCCTTTTGAAATTATATCAGAGCCGGAATAATTTTTAACTCCTTGCGATGTCTTGCCATTAACAAGCTGAAAAAGTTTTTCAACCAAATGTTCGGTCAATGCTTTAATTTCGCGATTGAAACCATCATCAATCTTTGAAAGCAAAGGTTTTTCCGCTGCTTTTATTTTTCTGTCTTTTTGAATTCTGGAAAACAGCTTTTTGTCAATTACTACACCTGAAAGTGAGGGAGGAGCTTTGAGTGATGCATCCTTAACATCACCGGCTTTATCACCAAAAATCGCACGGAGTAATTTTTCCTCGGGAGAAGGGTCAGACTCTCCTTT
>JACQWN010000444.1 GCA_016209245.1 Bacteroidia bacterium | reverse complement strand
ACTTTAATTTTCCGGTTCATAAATATTTTTCCCTGTTAGGTGAATTTAATACAGGAACAAATCTAAATGATGCCAATTTATTCAATATCGCAGGCAATCATGTTCTAAGTTATACCGCTTCTACTAAGGAAATAAAACATACCGATAAAAAAAGCATGGGCTTCTGGCTTAACGCACAATCTAATATTACCGACTGGTTTGGTGTAGTTATCGGATACGGTATGGATAAAAATCAATCCGAAAAATTTTCTGTCGGAGCAATTGAAGGAAACAGCGTATTCTATGCCGACCTTGTTTTCCCGATTAAACACGGCTTTTCACTCGCTCTTGAGTTCCAGAATATTTCAACAACATGTGTGAGAGAAATTGATGCAGAAAGCAAAATAAAGAGAAGTACAGATTATTCTGCCAACGTCATCAATCTTTCCGCTAAAGTTGCTTTCTAATATATTTATAAATAAATAAATAAAAAAGCCCGGTGTTTCCGGGCTTTTTTATTTTAAATTAAGGGTTGAAATATTTATTTTGTTGATAATCAAAAAGCTGTCAGACACTTTGAGAGATATTTTTATTTTAATATTCTTATTACAAAATTAAACATGGACTAATAAAATTAATATGTGTTAAAGTGTCTGACAGCTTCAACAAATAAATATTTACTTGATAAAGATTATCATATTTTCAACCCTTAATTCGCATTATTTAGCCTGTTTTATCTAATATTTGTAAACTTTATATAAAATTCTATATTTTATTCTAAAAAATATTTTAATTTTGTAGAATTATATAATTAAATCTTTTATTATGTCATTATTTATTTATTTGGGAATGATTGGAACGTGGCAGATAGTCCTTATTATCCTGGTTCTTCTGCTTCTTTTTGGCGGGAAAAAAATTCCTGATTTGATGAGAGGAATAGGCCAGGGAATTAAAGAATTTAAGAATTCCATGAAAGGCGAAGATATTAAAGAAGAAACAAAAAAAGAAAATTCTAAGTAGCCTGTGCTCGTTTCTTTGCAATTCTTTTTGAGATTCCAATACTGACTTCATAGAGTAATATCAGAGGAATACTTACCAATATTTGACTAAACAGATCGGGGGGAGTTATTACTGCAGCAACAATTAGAATTAATACAATTGCATGTCTTCTATATCTTTTTAAAACTCCGGTGTAACCAATCCTAATTTCGATAGGTAATAAATAAATACCGGCATTTCGAATACAACCCCGCTTGATAAAGATACGGAATTAATGATTGAGATATACGAATCAAGATTAATCTGATTTGTTACTTTATCACTTACCATATAACCCACCTTTCCCACATAAAATCACAAAAATTTTCTAATTCACAGTAAATCAACACTATACGCTTGGGTGTTTATAATTTGTTAATAAAACGTGCATAGAATATATTTTAATAAGTCTTTAAATGCTTATATTTGCAGAATTAATATGTGCATAGACTATGAATAGAAAAAATAAACACGAAGCAAAATTTGTTCTGCACCATACCAAACAGAAAAAGAACAATAATACTTACACCTATCATCAAATTGCATGGTACTATCGGGAAAACAAAAAACCAATCCGTGATATTATCAAGCATCTTGGAGTACTTAATAAAAACGAGATTGACTATTATAAGAAATCCATTGGCTGTCTTAATCATGAAGATAAGTACTATCCTTGTGACCTTAATGAACTTTCACTCGAAGAACCGAAAGATTATCTGTCTTGTGCAGTTGTCTTACATTTTTGGGAATACTGGAATTTATCCTCTGTTTTTCCTTCTGACAAAAGCCAAAAAGAGGTTTCGACAAATGATATGGCAGGTATATTGACATCACTTCGCTTTGTTCAGACCTGTAGTAAAAGTTTTAGTGCAAAGCTCTATAAAGATACGACACTCCCCGAGTTGACAGGAGTATCTTGCGAAAAGTACAATAAATCCCGTATATTCAGGGAGCTTGAAAATATTGAAAAATACCGGGAGGAAATAGGTAAGCACATATTTAAACAAGCATTGAACAAAGGAGATACAAAGGGGAAAGTCTTATTTTATGGTTTGTCTTCAGCTAATGTTACAGGATTACGATGCGTAATGGCAAAATGGGGTCATTGTAAAGACGGATACCTGACTCATGTCGTACTATTATTGGTCATAACTCCTGAGGGTTATCCAATCTATTGGGAAATATTAGAAGGAAACACCAGCGATTCAAAAACCATTGAAGGCTTTATCAATAAAGTTGAAAATATTTATGGCAAGATTGACAGCATATTGTGTTTTGACCGGGGGATGGTTTCAGATAAAAATCTGAAATATCTACAGGACAAAGGTATAAAATTTATCACCGCACTGGATGGAAGCCAATTAAACTACTTTGATACTGCCATAGATAAATGTTTATTCGATATAGTCAAAAAATTTGATCTGAAAAAGGAAACAAAGCAAATACATGAATCACTATCACTTTCCGGTTTTATTTATGCCAAAGAAAATTTGTACCACAAAGAAATTATTCTGACCAAAGAGCAAGAAAAAAAAATCGAAAAGGAAACCGATAAATTAGACTTAAGCAAAAGGAGATATTATCTGGCTTTTAATCCTGAATTAGCTTATTTGACGCATAAACACAGAATAGAGCGTGTCGAAGCCTTCAAAGAATGGGTAGAAGAATATAATAAAGATCTAGCTGCCGTACTACAAAATAAAAGAAAAGAAACAATCGAAAAGGCAATTAAAGCCGAGAAAAGAAGACGAAAAATCGCAGATGTAAATATTGACTATACCTTGGAAAATTATACCGCCGAAAACGTCAATATTAGAGGGAAAAACAAAGTATGCCAAACCTACAGGATTAAACTTAATTCAGATGAAAAGAAAGCATATCTAAAAGCAATGGAATATGATGGCCTATGGGTTCTGATTACGAATATTATGAAAGAGTACGATGAAGAAATAAAAAAAAAAACAGGGTTTAATCACTACTTCGATGTCTACAGAATGAAAACAAATATCGAAGAGGCATTTCGGATATTGAGCGATTTTGTAGATGTTGAACCCTTTTATGTTTACCTTAACGAACATATTAAAGCTCATTTTACTATCTGTGTCCTTGCATATTTAATTAATATCACAATATTGAATAAGATTAGAAAATCAATGGAAACTGATAATATGGATTTGCACAACATTTTTTTTCATCTTCGTAAATGTAGGCAACACAAGGTTTATATTGACAAAAATAAATCAATTACCAAGTTAACTACCTGCACAAATAAACAGAAAGAAATACTCAATTCATTAAACTGCTCATATTTGATTGAAAATAAGCATCTTTGCAATAAAAATATTATCAATATCTGTTAATCGTGCATAGAATATTTTATTGACCTTCTGAAAAGGATGCTATTGGCTAATTGCAAAAAGAGCGTTTTTTTCGTGGGAAAGATTGCATTTAAGAGTCAAATAATATTTTGATGAATTATTCAGGTTACAAACCATCTAACTTAATAAACATTTAACGATTTTACTCTCAATTCTTGTCCTTGGACAATTTGAAAATTAAATTCTTTACATTCAGGGCATTGGGTGAATAATATTCATTGCAATTTGTAATGATTGTTTGGACGACATGAAAAAACAGAAAAACCGTATTAGCTACCCTTTTATCAATTGTACAAATTGCGGCCCTCGTTTTACAATTATTCAGGATTTGCCTTATGACAGGGAAAAGTCCACTATGAAAAAATTTAGACTGTGCGCCGGTTGCAGAAAAGAATACGAAGATATTTCAGATCGGAGGTTTCACGCACAACCTATAGCATGCCTGAATTGCGGACCAAAATATGAACTGGTAAATCAGACATCCGGAAACAGAATAGCTCAAATTGCTCAAATAATAGATACAGTCGCTGATTTAATTAGGACAGGAAAAATAGTTGCAATAAAAGGGCTTGGTGGATTTTTTATCGCCTGCGATGCAATGAACGAGAAAACGGTTTCACGCTTAAGGCACCTGAAAGTCAGGGAAGGGAAACCGTTCGCAGTAATGTTTGCAAATATTAATGAACTTAAAAAGTTTGTTGAAATTAATGAAAGTGAAGAGAAAAACTTATTATCATGGCGCCGGCCTATTGTTATTTTGAAAGAAATAAAAGATATTGCTACTTGTTGGCGCTCGTCTTCAGACTAGTGCATTACTCAGGGCACTCGACTAATTCGAGCGCAAACAAGAATGCGAACATGCGATAAATTAGCTAAAAGTGTGAGTAACGGCTTAAATACAATCGGAGCGATGTTACCTTATATGCCATTCCATTATCAGTTGTTTGAAAAACTTCAAATTCCTGCAATAGTGCTCACAAGCGGAAATATTTCAGACGAACCGATAGTCATTGATAATAAAGAAGCCAAAAATAAGCTTTTTGCAATAAGCGATGCCGTTTTAACTTATAACAGAGATATTTATAACCGGGTCGACGATTCAGTTGTTATGGCAGCTAACAATAAAGAGAGTCTTATACGCCGTTCACGTGGTTTTGTACCAAATCCAATAAATCTGAATATTAATGTTGATGGAATAATAGCTACAGGCGCCGAGTTGACAAGCTGCTTTTGTGTTGGAAAAGGTAATCAGGCAATTT